>JAOUJD010000329.1 GCA_029883565.1 Burkholderiaceae bacterium | reverse complement strand
GAACACCAGCGCCCGCGCCACCGCCACGCGCTGCTGCTGTCCGCCGGACAGCTGCGCCGGCATGCGCGCCTCCATGCCCGGCAGCCGCACCATGTCGAGCGCCCGCCGCACGCGCTCCGCGGCGGCGTCCCTGGCGACGCCGCGCACCGACAGCGGGAACGCCAGGTTCTCGCTCACGGTCATGTGCGGGAACAGCGCGTAGTTCTGGAACACCATGCCGAAGTTGCGCTTGTAGGGCGGCAATGCCTCGATCGACTTGCCCCTGAGGCGGATGTGGCCCGCGGTCGGCCGCTCGAAGCCGGCCAGCATCATCAGCGTGGTGGTCTTGCCCGACCCCGACGGGCCGAGCAGCGACAGGAACTCGCCTTCGGCGACCGCGAGGTCGAGCCGGTCGACGACGTTCAGGCGACCGTCGTAGGTCTTGCAGACTCCATCGAACTCGACGAAGGCCGTCACTGCGGGCGCACGTGGCTTTCGGTGTCGCGCAGCGCGCGCGTGAACCGCACGAGCATCTCGTCGATCTCCTCCGGCGTGATGATCAGCGGCGGGCACAGTGCAACCGCCTCGCCCAGGGGACGCACCACCAGGCCGTGGGCGTGCGCGCGGTCCGCGAAGTGGAGCGCCGCCGCGGTCGAGGCCGGGAACGACTCCTTCGTGGCCTTGTCCTTGACCAGTTCAACCGCGGCGATCAGGCCGACGCCGCGCACCTCGCCGACGATCGGGCTGTCGAGCAGCGCGCGCAGGCCCTGCTGGAACCGCGGCGCGTTCTCGCGCACGCGGGCGGTGATGTCGGATTCGCGGTAGATCGTCATCGCCTCGACGGCGACGGCGGCGCCGAGCGGATGGCTCGAGTACGTGTAGCCGTGGCCGAACGTGCCGATCTGCGCGGACTGCTCGGCGATCGGCTGGTAGACGCGCTCCGAGACCATCGTCGCCGAGAACGGCACGTAGCCGCCGGTCAGTGCCTTGGCACAGGTGACGATGTCCGGCGTCATGTTGTAGGTCTGGCTGCCCCACATCTGGCCCGTGCGGCCGAAGCCGCAGATCACCTCGTCGGCGATCAGCAGGATGTCGTTCTGCTTCAGGATCGGCTGGATCAGGTCGAAGTACCCGGCGGGTGGCGGGATCACGCCGCCGGCGCCCATCAGCGGCTCGGCGATGAAGGCCGCGATGTTCTCCGCGCCCTCCTTCTCGATCAGCACCTGCAGTTGCCGCGCCAGCCGCGCGGAGAACGCTTCCTCGCTCTCGCCGGGATGCGCGAAGCGGTAGTGGTGCGGGCAGTCGATGCGCAGCACGTCCGGGCCGGGCAGGTCGAAGCCGGTATGCAGGTGCGGCAGCCCGGTGAGCGTCGCCGCTGCGATGCTGACCCCGTGGTACCCCTTGGTGCGCGCGATGATCTTCTTCTTGGTCGGCCGGCCCAGCGCGTTGTTGTAGTAGCGCACCAGCTTGATCGCCGTGTCGTTCGCGTCCGAGCCGCTGGTGCCGAAGAACACGCGCGCCATGTTCGCCGGCGCCAGGGCGAGCAGCGCCTGGGCGGCCCGCACCGCGATGTCGGAGGCCTTGTGCGCGAAGCCGTGGTAGTACGGCAGCGTGTTCAATTGCCGGTTCGCCGCCGCGATCAGGCGCTCGTCGGAGAACCCGAGCGACGCGCACCACAGCCCGGCCATGCCCTCGATGTATTCGCGCCCCTGCTCGTCGTAGACGTGGATGCCGCGGCCGCGCGTGATCACGACCGGGCCCCTCTCCTCGTGCTTGCGCAGGTTCGTGAACGGGTGGATCGACTGCAGCTTGTCCAGCTCAGCCAGTGTCGCAGGCTTGTTCATCGCGCTCCTCCGCCGGTCTTGCGCCGGGGTCTGATGCCCGCACAAGGATACCCGGCCGACTGGTCCGGGGTGGCGGGCGCTGCGCCGGCGGCCCGGCGCGCCTAGATGGCGTGGATGACCCGCCTGAGGAAGTCCCGCGTTCGCTCGTTCTTCGGGTTCTTGAGCACGTCTTCGGGTGCACCCTGCTCGAGGATGCGGCCCTGGTCCAGGAACAGCACGCGGTCGGCTACCTCGCGCGCGAAGTCCATCTCGTGCGTGACCACGACCATCGTCATCCCTTCTTCCGCGAGCTGCTGCATGACCCGCAACACCTCGCCGACCAGCTCGGGGTCGAGCGCGCTGGTGGGCTCGTCGAACAGGATGACCTTCGGCTTCATTGCGAGCGAGCGGGCGATCGCGACCCGCTGCTGCTGGCCGCCCGAGAGCTTCGCCGGATACGCGTCGAACTTGTCGGCCAGTCCGACCTTCTGCAGAAGAGCCTGCCCTTCCTCCCGCGCCTGCCGCAGCGGCACCTTCTTCACGTATACGGGGCCTTCGATCACGTTCTCGAGCGCGGTCCGGTGGGGAAAAAGGTTGAAGCGCTGGAACACCATGCCGACTTCGGTGCGCAGCCGGTGGATGTCGCGATCGTCCCGGTGGATCGCCCGACCTTCGATCGTCAGTTCGCCGGAGTCGTACGACTCCAGGCCGTTCATGCAGCGCAGCAGCGTGGACTTTCCGGAGCCGGAGGCCCCGATGATGCACACCACCTCGCCCTTGCCGATTTCTAGGCTGACGTCGTCGAGCACCCGATGGGTGCCGAACGACTTGGAGAGGTTCTTCACCGAGATCATCGCCGGCCGAATCGTTTCTCGAGCCAGTGCGCCAGGGCCGTCAGCGGCAGGCTCATGGTCAGGTAGAGCAGCGCCACCAGCGTGAACACCGTCATGTTCTTGAACGTGGACGAGGCGATCAGCTGTCCCTGGCGCGCG
>JAOUJD010000328.1 GCA_029883565.1 Burkholderiaceae bacterium | reverse complement strand
GGCTGATCGATGACTGGGCCAGGCTCAACTCGTGCGCGGCGAGCGTGAATGACAGCAAGCGGGCCGACGCTTCGAACCCCCGCAAGGCGGCAAGCGCAATCGGTCGGCGACGGGTGCGCGTGGCGGCATTCATGGACCGTGACTATACATGCACGAAACGCATGCATGGTCTGCGTTATTTCCGTTTGTTTGCAAGAGCTACCCGGCTTCTAATGACATCCCCGTCGGCTCATTCATGCGTTCGCCGCATAGGAGGATCAGAAATGGCAGCCTCAGTTTCCATGTTCCGCACGCTGGATCTGCCAGGCGGCAGCCTGGTTCCGTTCAGTTCGGTTCCCGGCGAGCGGGTGCGCATCCTCTACGGCCGCGTCTGGCTCACTGAGGAAGGACGGGCGCATGACGCCTTCCTCGCGAGCGGGGAAGAAGTGCGGCTGGGCACGCACGGGCTCGTCGTGATCGAAGCGCTCGGACCGGCGCGCGTGCAGTTGTACGAGGAAGCGCGCCGCCCGGCGTCGTGGTCGCGCCTGATCGCCGCGCAATGCCGCCGCGGCATCGCGTGGGCACGCTCGCGCCTGCAGCGTGGCCTCTCGCCCGCGCGGGGAGCGGCGTGACGCGAACGCAGGCGCTCAGCGCGCGGCGAGCCGACGGCACAGCTCGGCCGTGGGCTCCGCCTGGTTCATCGTGTAGAAGTGCAGGCCGGGTGCGCCGCCGTCGACCAGCCGCTCGCACAGCTGCTGCACCACGTCGAGGCCGAACGCCCGGATCGATTCGCGGTCATCGCCGAAACTCTCGAGCCGCCGCCGGATCCAGCGGGGGATCTCGGCGCCGCACGCATCGGAGAAGCGGGCGAGTTGCATGAAGTTCGTGATCGGCATGATGCCGGGCACGATGGGAACCGGACAGCCGAGCGCGGCCGCGTCGTCGACGAACCGGAAGTAGGCGTCAGGGTTGAAGAAATACTGAGTGATCGCCGAGTCCGCGCCGGCCTTCACTTTCTGTACGAAGCGCGCCAGATCGTCGGCGGGGCTGCGTGACTGCGGATGCGTTTCGGGATAACCCGCCACCTCGATGTGGAACCAGTCGCCCGTTTCCGTCCGCACGAATTCGACCAGCTCGTTCGCATACCGGAAGTCCCCTGCCCCGCCTGCCGCACCCGATGGCATGTCGCCGCGCAGCGCGACCAGCCGACGGATGCCGGCCGCGCGGTAGCCCGTCAGCAGTTCGCTCACGGAGCCGCGTGTGGTGCCGATGCACGAAATGTGAGGCGCGACCGGTCTGCCCTCCGCGTGCAGTTCCATCACGGTGTTCCACGTGCCTTCCTTGGTGGAACCGCCGGCGCCGAACGTGACCGAAAAGAACTCCGGATCGAGCTCCCCGAGGCGCGCGCGCACGCCCCGCAGTTTCTCGGCGCCCTCCGGGGTCTTGGGAGGGAAGAACTCGAAGCTGACGTTGCTGATCTTCAAGAGGACTTTTCCGGAATGAGCATGGACAGCAGCGAGCCGATCAGGCTGTAGAGGATCGCGCCGAGCACCGCGGCCCAGAAGCCGCTGACGTGAAAGCCCGGCACGAGGGACGCCACGCTCCAGAAGAGCAGGGCGTTGAGAACCAGCAGGAACAGTCCCAGCGTGACGATGGTGACGGGCAGAGTCAGGATCACGAGGACCGGTTTCACCAGCGTGTTGACGAGGCCGAGCACCAGCGCCGCGACCGCCGCGGCCTTCCAGTCTTCCACCTGAACGCCGGGGTACAGATACGCGACCGCCAGCAGTGCGATCGCGTTCAGGATCCACACAAGGAACAGTCGCATCGTTGTCTCCGGAAGTAGGTGGGACGGTCAGGCGGGACGCGCGCCGTCAAGATAGGGTTTGAGCGCCGCGTACACGGTGCGGTTGACCGGCGCTTCCACGCACGCCTCGGCCGCCATGCGAACCACGGCCCCGGCGAGCCACGGGGCCTCCAGCCGACGCCCCGCGGCCAGGTCGTTCAGCATCGACGAACGCATCTGCGGCGGCAGCGCGTCGACGAACGCGAGCTGCCGCTCGGCGAAGTCTGCAGGGAGCGCGACGCCGCGGGCGCGCCCGACGGCGGCGACCTCGGTCATCGCGGCCAGCAGCGTGGCGCGCAGATCCGGATCGTCGCGCACGACGCCGATCGGCTGTCGCGAGAGGCAGGTCAGCCCGGACAGCGCCACCAGGAAGACGAACTTCTCCCACAGCGTGCGCTCGACGTCGTCGACCCGCTCGATGTCGATGCCGCACGCCCGTCCGGCCGCGACCAGCGCGTCGATTTCCTCTACCGGGGGACCGCCGGGGACCGTTCCCACGCGCAGCTTCGCCATCGTTCCCGTGTGCGCGATGACGCCGGGCGCCTTGATGGTGGCGGCAATGTGGGCCACGCCGGGCGCGATGCGCGCTGCGCTCACGTGCCGGCCGACGATGGACGGCGCGTCGACGCCGTTCTGCAGCGTCACGACCATCGCGCCATCGGACAAGGGCGCGATCTGTCGCGCGGCTGCCTCGAGGTCCGCGAGCTTGGTGCACATCAGGATCGCGTCGGGACGACCGCCCTCGGCCGGGTCGTCGGTCGCCTTGACCGCAACGCGCGCTGGCGCGACGGCGCTCTCGACCGTCAGTCCATGCGCGCGCAGCGCGGCCAGATGCGCCCCGCGCGCGAGGAAGGTCACGTCATGCCCGTGCACGGCGAAGCACGCCCCGAAGTAACCGCCGATCCCTCCGGTGCCCACCACCAGCAGTCGCATGATCCCTCCTGTTGGCGCCAGGGCCGCACGGCCCTGGCGCTCGGCCCGCAAGCTCA
>JAOUJD010000327.1 GCA_029883565.1 Burkholderiaceae bacterium | reverse complement strand
GGCGCCGCTCCACCTGGATCACGCGGAAGACCTTGTTGTGCATGGCATCGGTCTTGTTCAGCGCCTCGAGCGTGTAGTAGATCTTGACGTGCGGCGCCGTGCTTTCGTTCCACGCGATCGGATTGCGGCGGTACACCACGTCCGACGGCAGGGTCTTGCGCCAGCCTTCCAGCACCGGTTCGTAGCTCGCGCAGTGCGGGCAGGTGTACTGGAAGAACTCGAGCACCTCGATCTTGTCGCCGCCCTCGGTGGGCTGGGGCGGCTTGACCAGCGTGTAGTCCTTCAGTTCCTTCGGCTGGCGGCCGCCCTGGGCGTGTGCCAGGCACGGCGCGAGCGCGGCGGCGATCAGCAGGTGGCGACGGGTCATGGACATGCGGATGGTCTCCAGGAGGGGTCTGGCGAGTAACGCAATTCTGACAGGCTGCGATGACAGGGGTTCACCCGGGGGTCTGCGGGTCGGACGGGCGGCCGGCGGGCTACTTCAGGCGGATCAACTGAACGTCGATGCCGTTCTGGGCCATCGTCTTGCGGATCCGGTTGACGTCTTCCAGGTTGCCGTACGGCCCGAGCCGCACCCGGTACAGGGTGATGCCGTCCTGCTCGCGCGGAAAGACCTTCGAGTCGAAGCCGAGCAACGCAAGCCGGGCGCGCATCGCGTCGGCGTCGTCGGCCGACTTGAATGCCCCGGCCTGCAGCAGGAAGCGGGTGCCGTCGTCCGTGACGGCCGCCGCCGGGCCCTTCTCGGGCGGCGGGGGCGCTGCCTTGGGGTCGGTCGCGGCGCTCGCCTTCGGGGCTTCCGTGCCGGTTGGGCCGCCCTTGATCACGGGTGGGGGCGGGAAGAGCGGCTTGTTGGGGTCGCCCGCGGTCGCGGGGTTCACCGATTCGCTGGCCGGTTTCACCTTCGCCACGAAGGGGACCGGCGCGTTGGTGATGTACAGCGCCACCGCGGTCGCCAGGCCGAGCCCGACCACGAGCCCGACGACGAAGCCGAGCAGCGTGTTGCCGAGTTGCGCGCTTGAGCGATGCTTCATGACAGCAGTTTACTTGGGGCGGGGCCCCCGGCCGAGGGCGGCCCCGGAAGCCGCGAACTGGCGCCAGGGCCATCCGCGCGCGCTTGCCCGATCGGTTCCACCGGTCGCTCCGAGGCTACATCTTCTCGGGTGCCGACACGCCGAGCAAAGCCAGGCCGTTGCGCAGCACCTGGCGCGTGGCGAGCAGCAGTGCGAGACGCGCCTCGCGCGTCGCCGCGTCTTCCACCAGAACGCGCTCTGCGTTGTAGTAGCCGTGGAAATCGGCGGCGAGGTCCTTCAGGTAGAAGGCCAGCTGGTGTGGCGCGAGTTCATCGGCAGCGCCGGCAAGGACGTCCGGATAGTCCGCGAGCCGGTTCATCAGCGCCTGCTCGCGCGCGCTTTCGAGCGGTGTCAGGTCGGCCTTCAGCGCGGCGGCTTCGTCCGGCACGCTGAAGCCCTTGTCGGCGGCCTGCGCGAACACCGAGCTGATGCGCGCGTGCGCGTACTGAACGTAGTAGACCGGGTTTTCCTCGCTCTGCGACAGCGCGAGGTCGACGTCGAACACGAACTCGGTGTCCGGCTTGCGCGACACCAGGAAATAGCGCGTGGCATCGCGCCCGACCCAGTCGAGCAGGTCGCGCAGCGTCACGTAGGTGCCGGCGCGCTTGCTCATCTTCACTTCCTCGCCGCCGCGGGTCACCCGTAGCATCTTGTGCAGCATGTAGTCCGGATACCCCTTCGGCACCGCGACTCCCAGCGCCTTGCCGGCCGCCTGCAGGCCAGCCCGGACCCGCGCGACTGTGCCGTAGTGATCCGTGCCCTGCAGGTTGATCGCCTTCTCGTACCCGCGTTCCAGCTTGGTGATGTGATAGGCGACGTCCGGCACGAAGTAGGTGTAGGTGCCGTCGGACTTGCGCATCACGCGATCCTTGTCGTCGGTCGCGGGGCCGCCCATGCCGCCGACGTCGCCGAGCTCGGTGGTCTTCAGCCACAGCGCGCCGTCGGCCTCGAACGTCATCCCTGACTTCACCATCGCGTTGACGGCTGCCTCGACCTTGCCGTCCCGGTACAGCGACGACTCGAGGTAGTAGTTGTCGAAGCTGACACCCAGGGTGCCGAGGTCGCGGTCCTGCTCGTTGCGCAGGTAGGCGACCGCGAAGTGCTGGACGGAGTCGATGTCGTCCGGGTCGCCGCTGGCAGTCACCGGATCGCCGTCGCGCGCGGCGACCGTGGCCCGGGCCAGGAACTCGCGCGCGATCTCGACGATGTATTCGCCTCGGTAACCGGCGTCCGGAAACTCGATCGCCTCGCCACGCAGTTCGCGCGCGCGCGCCTGTACCGACAAGGCGAGGTTGCCGATCTGCACGCCGGCGTCGTTGTAGTAGAACTCGCGCGCGACCTGCCAGCCCTGCGCGGCCAGAAGGTTGGCGAGGGCGTCGCCGAGGGCGGCCTGGCGCGCGTGACCGAGGTGCAGCGGACCGGTCGGGTTGGCCGACACGAACTCGACCAGCACGCGGTGGCCGGCGTGGGCCGAAGCGGTTCCGAAGCAGTCGCGCTCGCGCACGGCCTGGCGCACCACTTCGCGCTTGGCCTCCGGCGCGATGCGCAGGTTGATGAAGCCCGGCCCGGCGACCTCCGCCGCAGCGATCAGGCCGGCGGCGGCCGGGTTGATCTTCAGCGCATCGACGATGGCAGTGGCCACGTCGCGCGGGTTCTTCTTCAGGCCCTTGGCGATCTGCAGCGCCACGTTGGTCGCGACGTCGCCGTGCGCGTCCACCTTGGGGCGCTCGAGCACGATGTTCGCCTCCTCGACGCCGAGGCCGGCGAGGGCCTGGCGCAGCAGA
>JAOUJD010000326.1 GCA_029883565.1 Burkholderiaceae bacterium | reverse complement strand
CTGCAGGCGGAGACGCAGCTCGGTACCCGAGATATCGAGGATGTGATCTTCATCGGTCGCCTCGTCCACGGGGATGTACTGCGCACGGTTCTCGGCGTACACCATCATGCGGAAGGGCACCATCGAGATGTCCAGTTCCTCTTCGTGTTGTTTCAGCAGCTCCTGGGCATCGTAGGGCCCGTAGAAATCCTGACCCTTCGAGTCCTTGCCCGGGCCGGCATGGTCGCGGCCGACGATCAGGTGCGTGCAGCCGTAGTTCTTGCGGATGATCGCGTGCCAGAGCGCCTCGCGCGGCCCGCCCATGCGCATCGCCAGCGGCAGCAGCGACAGCATCGAGGTCTGCTCCGGGTAGCGGTTCAGGATGTGTTCGTAGCAGCGCACGCGCGTGTAATGGTCGACGTCGCCCGGCTTGGTCATGCCGACCACCGGGTGGATGAGCAGGTTCGCCTCGACCTCACGCGCGGCGCGCAGCGTCAGCTCCTGGTGGGCGCGGTGGATCGGGTTGCGGGTCTGGAAAGCCACGACCTTGCGCCAGCCGAGCTTGCGGAAGCGCGCCCTGAGCTCCGCCGGCGTGTCGCGCAGGTGCTTGAAGTCGTAGTGCATCGGCGCCTCGATGCCGCTCAGGCGACCGCCCACGTAGACCGGGTGCGCGACGTGGTTCAGGTAATGCACCGCCGGGTGCTTCTCGTCGGTCGTGCCGAACACGCCCGCCGCTTCCGCGGCCTTGTCGGGCGTCCAGAGGTCGCTGATCTCGAGCGTCGCGACGATCACGCCCTCGAGATCCCTGAGCGCAATGTGGTCGCCGGCCTGGATGCCTGCCGCGAACTTCTCGCTGACGTCGAGCGTCACGGGGATCGGCCAGAGCACACCGCTCGACAGGCGCATGTCCGCGATCACCGACTCGTAGTCAGCCTTCCCGAGGAATCCCTCGAGCGGCGAAAACGCGCCGTTCAGGATCAGCTCGATGTCGCAGAGCTGCCGCTCTGTCAGGTCCCAGCTGGGATACTCGCGCGCGGCTTCCCTGGCGGCGGCGGCCGCCTTCGCGTCGAGATACAGGTTCTTGAGCTCGCCGCCGTGCGGCTCCTTGAAAGCACCCATCGTCAATCCTTAAAGCATTGAGTCGAGAAAGCCGCGCGGGCAGCTGGCCATCGCGCGGCTAGAAAGTGAGGACGATCCGACGACCGTCAGCTAGAACGGAATGTCGTCGTCGTAGTCGCCATCCGACGGCGGCGCCATGCCACCGCCCTGGTTGCCCTGGCTGCCGCCCTGTCCGCCGCTCTGCCTGCCCGGACTGCCGCCGAACGATTCGCCCGCGCCGCCGCGACCGCCGAGCATCTGCATTTCATCCGCAATGATCTCGGTCGTGTAGCGGTCCTGGCCGTCCTTGTCCTGCCATTTGCGCGTGCGCAGCTTACCCTCGATATAGACCTGCGAGCCCTTGCGCAGGTACTCGGCCGCGATTTCTGCGAGCCGGTTGAACATCGCCACGCGATGCCACTCGGTCCGCTCTTTCTGTTCGCCGGTCTGCTTGTCCTTCCACGACTCGTTGGTCGCAACGGTGAAGTTGGTTACTGCCGAACCGGACGGCATATAACGCGTTTCGGGATCCTGCCCGAGGTTTCCTACGAGGATGACTTTATTGATTCCGCGGGCCATGGTGGTCCCCTGTCTGTTATGCGTTTCGTATGATTTGCCGCCCCCGCCAGGGCGAGGGGGCACTTATTGTAGAGCCTGCAGAGGCAAAAGCTACCCCGATTTCCGGCTCATATGCGGGGATTTGATGCCCGGAAGCGGCCGCCTCAGTCGCGGCGCAGGTGCCCGAATCCGGCCATGGCCAGCCAGATCCCGGCCAGCAGCGCACAGACGAAAAACACATCGCCGGGCTTGCCGGCGGCCAGGAACCGACCCCCGATCAGCCCGCCGACAAATGCCCCGAGGAACTGGGCGCTGGAAAACACGCCGAGCGACGCGCCGCGTACCTGCTCCTCCGCCATCAGCGACAGGCGCGCAGGCAGGCCCGCCTCGAGAAAGTTGAACCCGCCGAAGTACACGACCAGCGCCGCAAATACGGGCCAGGTGGAAAATCCGAAGAACGTCAGCCCGAGCTGGGCAGCCACCACGAGCGCGACGGCGAAGCCGAGCAGGCTGTCGCGACCGCGCCGGTCGTCACGGATGATCAGCGGAATCGTGATCGCCAGCGACAGCAGCAGCGCGCCGACGTACATCTTCCAGTGGTCCGTGATCGGCATTTCGAGGCGCCGCGTGAGCAGGAATGGCAGCGCCACGAAGGTGGCGGTCATGATGGCGTGCAGCAGGAACACGTAAAAGTCGATCCTGAGCAGGTCGGCACGGAATGCCGGCAACACGTTCCAGCCCCGCGGTACGGCAGGCTTGGGTATCGCCGGGAGCAGACGGAGGAGCAGCGCCGCGACCAGCGCCAGCCCGGCGCCCATCCAGAACAGCGACCTGACACCGAAGTGCGCGGCGATCAGGGGTCCCGTGATCATCGCGACCATGAAGGACAGGCCGATGCCGATCCCGAATACGGCCATCGAGCGCGTACGCACATTCTCCCGCGTGGCATCCGTGATCAGCGCGGTCAGCGTCGCCGAAATCGCACCCGCCCCCTGGAGGAAGCGCCCGGCAATCACGCCGTAGATGGAATCGGACATCGCGGCCAGGATGCTGCCGGCCGCGAATATCGCCAGGCCGATGACAATCACGGGAATCCGGCCGATTCGGTCGGACAGCGCACCGAGCGGGATCTGCAGGCCGGCCTGTGTGAGGCCGTAGGCGCCGACCGCGAGTCCGATCAGGAGCGGCGTGGCGTTGTCGAGGTCTGCCGCGAACAGTGAAAGCAC
>JAOUJD010000325.1 GCA_029883565.1 Burkholderiaceae bacterium | reverse complement strand
CGAGGGCGGCATGGACATCGAGGAGGTCGCGGCGAAGCACCCCGAGAAGATCCACAAGGTCGCCATCGACCCGACCACGGGCCTCACCGATGCGCAGGCCGACGACGTCGCGCGCAAGATCGGCATCCCCACGGCGAGCGTGCCGCAGGGACGCGCGGTGCTGCAGAACCTCTACAAGGTGTTCGACGAGACCGACGCCTCGCTCGCCGAGATCAACCCGCTGATCGTCACCGGCGACGGCAAGGTGATCGCGCTCGACGCCAAGCTCAACTTCGACTCCAACGCGCTGTTCCGCCACCCCGAGATCGTCGCCATGCGCGACCTCGACGAGGAGGACGCCAACGAGATCGAGGCCTCGAAGCACGACCTCTCGTACATCTCGCTCGACGGCAACATCGGCTGCCTGGTGAACGGCGCCGGGCTGGCGATGGCGACGATGGACACCATCAAGCTGTTCGGCGCGGAGCCGGCCAACTTCCTCGACGTCGGCGGCGGCGCCACCACCGAGAAGGTGACCGAGGCGTTCAAGATCATGCTGCGCAATCCGAAGGTGAAGGGCATCCTCGTCAACATCTTCGGCGGCATCATGCGCTGCGACACCATCGCCGACGGCATCGTCGCCGCGGCGAGGGAGACGCACCTGTCGGTGCCGCTGGTCGTGCGCATGAAGGGCACGAACGACGAGAAGGGCAAGCAGATCCTGAAGGACTCCGGGCTGCCGATCATCAGCGCCGACAACATGGCCGACGCCGCGCGCAAGATCGTCGCGGCGGTGGCGGGGAAGTAGGTTCCTCGCATGCCAGTCGCAGGAAGAGTCGCTGGGTCCCCGCCTTCGCGGGGACGACGACTCCACGCATTCGTCGTCCCCGCGAAGGCGGGGACCCAGCGTCTTGCACTGCGAATGCAGCGCGCATCCGGCCGCACGCACGACGACGACCAGACAGGACACCAATGAGCATCCTGATCAACAGGGACACGAAGGTCATCACGCAGGGGATCACCGGCAAGACCGGCCAGTTCCACACGCGGATGTGCCGCGAGTACGCGAACGGGAAGAACTGCTTCGTCGCCGGCGTGAACCCGAAGAAGGCCGGCGAGGACTTCGAGGGCGTGCCGATCTACGGCACGGTGGCCGAGGCGAAGGCCGCCACTGGCGCGACCGTCAGCGTCATCTACGTGCCGCCGCCGTTCGCCGCCGCCGCCATCGACGAGGCGGTGGACGCGGGGCTCGACTTCGTGATCTGCATCACCGAGGGCATCCCGGTGCGCGACATGATCCGCACGCGCTACCGCATGCAGGGGAAGAAGACGCTGCTGCTCGGGCCCAACTGCCCCGGGATCATCACGCCCGACGAGATCAAGATCGGCATCATGCCCGGCCACATCCACCGCAAGGGCCGCGTCGGCGTGGTGTCGCGCTCGGGCACGCTCACCTACGAGGCGGTGGGGCAGCTGACCGAGCTCGGGCTGGGCCAGTCCTCTGCCGTGGGCATCGGCGGCGACCCGGTCAACGGGCTCAAGCACGTCGACGTGCTGAAGCTGTTCAACGACGACCCCGACACCGACGCGGTGGTCATGATCGGCGAGATCGGCGGCACCGACGAGGAAACCGCCGCGCAGTGGGTCAAGGCGAACATGAGGAAGCCGGTGGTCGGGTTCATCGCCGGCGTCACCGCGCCGCCGGGCAAGCGCATGGGCCACGCCGGCGCGATCATCTCCGGCGGCAAGGGCACGGCGCAGGAGAAGCTCGCCGTGATGGACGCGTGCGGCATCAAGGTGACGAAGAACCCCGCCGAGATGGGCAAGCTGCTGAAGAGCGTGCTGTGACGCGGCGGCGGCCCGCTGCGCCTGGCAGGGCCTGACCCGGTGGAGCAGCTCGCGACGCCGCAGTTCTGGGTGGCCGTCGGTCAGATCATCCTGATCGACATCCTGCTCGCCGGCGACAACGCGATGGTCATCGCGCTCGCCTGCCGCAACCTGCCGCCCGACCTGCAGAAGCGGGGCGTGTTCTGGGGCGTGGCCGGCGCGATCGGCCTGCGCATCGTGCTCACCGTGTTCGCCGGCGCGCTGATGACGCTGCCCTGGCTCAAGATCGTCGGCGCGGTGGCGCTGCTGTGGATCGGCGTCAAGCTGCTGCTGCCCCAGGACGAGGGCGGACACGAGATCGAAGGCAAGTCCGACCTGTGGGGCGCGGTGCGCACGGTGATCGTCGCCGACTTCGTGATGAGCCTCGACAACGTGATCGCCGTGGCCGGCGCGGCGAAGGGCAACGTGCCGCTTCTGATCTTCGGCCTCATCGTGTCGATCCCGCTCGTCGCCGCCGGCTCGAAGATCGTCCTGCGGCTGATCGAGCGCTACCCGGTCGTGATCACGCTCGGCGGCGCGTTGCTGGGCTGGATCGCCGGCGAGCTGGTCGCTTCCGATCCCGTGCTCGCGACGACGATGCAGTCGCTGCCTGAGTGGGCGCCGTGGGCGTTCGCCGCGATCGGCGCGGCGTTCGTCGTCGTCACGGCCCGCGCGCTGGAACGGCGCCACCGGGCGGGCGGCGCATGACGCGCCCCGGCCGGTTCCGGGACGTTCCGGCGCCGCTGCTACACTTGCGCGATCCGCACCGCGGCCATCACGATGCCTGAGAACGTCTCCCTCGACGTCGCCAGCCTGTCGCACCCGGGCATGGTGCGCTCGCACAACGAGGACACCGTGTTCGTCGACGCGGAGGCCGGCCTCGCGGTGCTCGCCGACGGCATGGGCGGCTACAACGCGGGCGAGGTGGCGAGCGGCATCGCGGTCAACGTGGTGTCCAACGGCCTGCTGCCGGAGCTGCGTGGCGGCAGGGAGCTCTCCAAGGTCGACGTGCAGAGCG
>JAOUJD010000324.1 GCA_029883565.1 Burkholderiaceae bacterium | reverse complement strand
CCGACGCCGCGATCAATCCGGGCAACAGTGGCGGGCCGCTGCTCGACAGCGCCGGCCGCCTGATCGGCGTGAACACCGCGATCCGCTCGGCTTCGGGAAGTTCGGCCGGCGTGGGGTTCTCGATCCCGGTGGACCTCGTCAATCGCATCGTGCCGTCCCTGATCACGCGTGGCCGCGCGCCGATTCCCGGCATCGGCATCGTTCCCTACGCGCCCGAGATCGTCGCCCGCGCGGGCATCCGCGGAGTCGTGATCGAGTCCGTTCGACCGGGCTCGTCGGCCGCGAACGCGGGCCTGCGGCCAGCCAACCCGCGGTCGGGCGATGTTGGCGATGTCATCGTCGCGGTCAACGGGCGCCGCATCGAGACGCCATCGCAGTTCGCGAACGAACTGGACCGCGCCGGCATCGGCCGCGATGCGGAGCTGACGCTCGTGCGCGCGGGCGAGGAGCGCCGGGTGCGCGTGCGCGTCATCGACCTCGCGCCCTGAGCCCGCGGGGGCCTGCGGGCGCCGGGTAACATCGCAGGCGGGAACAACACGACGGCGAGACCTGCCATGACGACAGTAACGACGGCCAGCGGACTGATGATCGAGGAACTCGCCGTGGGCGACGGCGACCCCGCGCGCAGCGGCGACCAGGTGACCGTGCACTACACGGGCTGGCTGACCAACGGCCGCAAGTTCGACTCCAGCGTCGATCGCCGCGATCCCTTCATCTTCGCTCTGGGCCGCGGCAACGTCATCGCCGGCTGGGACGAGGGCGTCGAAGGAATGAAGGTGGGCGGCAAGCGCAAGCTCACCATTCCACCGGACCTCGGCTACGGGCCGTACGGCGCCGGCGGCGTCATCCCGCCGAATGCGACGCTGGTGTTCGAGGTCGAGCTGCTCGCCGTCGGCTGAGCATCCGCGCGCGGCCAGGCCGCGGCGGGCCCGATCGCGCTTGTTGTCGTCGTCAGTGCAGCTTGACGAACCCGCGCGTGGTGTCGAGCTCGGAATCGAGCAGCCGCCTGGCCGCGTCGAAGGCGTCGCGCGTCGCGACGAACGCGTCCGCGTCGCCCTGCTGCGTGATCGCGAACGACTTGCCCTTGACGTGCACGTCGAGGCGGACGTTGAACCTGCGTGCCTTCGCGCTGTGTCGCGTCTCCTGCGTCACGGCGACATGCACGTTCGTGATCGCGGGGTGGAATCTGGAAAGCTTCTCCGCGCGCTCGCGGATCGCGCTCTCGAGCGCCGCGGAGCGGTCCATCTGGTGAAAGGCAAGCTGGATCGGGAACGTCATGGTGTGCTTCTCTCCTGTGCACGCGCTTCAATGCTCGCAGCGTCCGCGCGATGCCGGTTGATGACCGTCAAGGGCGAAGTCAGACGGCCCCGACTGCGCCCAGCAAGCCCCCGATGCCGATCAGCCAGAGCACGTTGATGCGGGTGCGCCAGGCGAGCAGTGCCGCCGCGGCCGTGAGCGCGATCACCGGTGCAGTGGGGTGCTCGGCCGTCAGGATCCAGCCGGTGGCGGCGAGCAGCGAGATCGTGATCGGCGCCGTCCCGGCCTTGAAGGCGCGGATGGCGAGGCGGTCACGGTGCACGTCCGCCCAGCGCGCGGCGGCCACCGCGATCATGGTCGACGGCAGCATGATGCCCGCCAGCGTCAGGGCGGCGCCCGGCAGGCCCGCGGCCTGATACCCGAGGACGGCGACGAACAGCACGTTCGGTCCCGGTGAAGCCTGCGCGATGGCGATCGAGGAGGTGAACTGCGCATCGGTCAGCAAATGCATCTGGCCGACCATCAGGCGATGCATTTCTGGCGCCACCACGATCGCGCCGCCGATCGCGAGCATCGACAGCAGCAGGAAGTGGCCGAACAGCGGCAAGGCCTGTGCGAGAGTCATCGACGTCACGGGGCGGCGCCGCCGGTCGGCCCGTTGCGCTGTATTCGATGCCGAGCCACTGCCATGCCGAGGCCGCCCAGCGCGAGCAGCACCCAGACGAGCGGCCAGCGCAGCAGCGCGACCGCGACGAACGCCGTCGCGCCCAGTCCGAGTGTCGCCCACGTGCCGAGCGGACTGCCGCGCAGGGCGCCGGCCAGTCGCAGCGCGGTGCCGATGATGAGGCCGCCCGCGACCGCGCCCATGCCGCGCAGCGCGCCCGCGACCATCGGTACCTGCGCGAAGTGCACGTACGTCGCGGCGACGCCGAGCACGATCACCAGCGGGATTGTCATCATTCCAGCGAGCGCGGCGCTGGCGCCGCGCCAGCCGAAGTAGCGGTCGCCCACCATCAGCGAGACGTTGACGACGTTCGGCCCCGGCAGCACCTGGGCGATCGACATCACCTCGACGAACTGCTCGTGCGTCAGCCAGCGCTTGCGTTCGCACAGTTCGCGCTGCGCGACGGCGAGGACTCCGCCGAAGCCCTGCAGCGCGAGCAGGGTGAACGTGACGAACAGATCGCCGGGCGACGACGGACGCGGATCGGGCGGCTGCGACATGCGCAGATCATATCTGCGCGGTGTGCCGTCGCCGTGCGCGGCGCGGCCGTGGCCGGGTCAGCCGCGCTTGAACTTCATCCTCGCCTCCGCCGCACGGTGGCGTGCCTTCCACGTTGCCAGCAACTCGCGTCGCTGCAGCGGCGTCATGGTCTCGCGCCGGACGTCGCGCAGCAGTTTCTGGTAGTTCGACAGCCGGTCCGGGTCGATGCCTGCGCGCACCGCGCATCCGGGTTCGTCGCGATGCGAGCAGTCGCGGAAGCGGCATTGCGCCGCGAGCGCCTGGATGTCGCCGAAGCTCGCGGCCAGCGAGGCTTCGTCGAGATCCGGCTGCAGCCCGCGCAGGCCGGGCGTGTCGATCACGCAGGCGCCGCCGGCGAGACGATGCAGCGAGCGGCCGGT
>JAOUJD010000075.1 GCA_029883565.1 Burkholderiaceae bacterium | reverse complement strand
GATGATCCGCACCCTCACCCCGCGGTCCGCCGCCTCAATGACGCGCTTCATCAGCAGGTCGCCGCTGTCGTCGCCCCACCATACGTAGTACTGCAGGTCGAGCGAATGGCGCGCCGAGTCGATTAGGGCAAGGCGCCAGCGCAACCCGTCCTCGTTTGCCTCGAGCAGGGCGAAGCCCGACTGGTCGGGGCCCAGGGCTGGCCGCAGCGCATTCTCCACGTCGGCCAGCGGGCCGCCGTCGCGCGGCGCCAGCGCATGGCCCGGCGCTCCGAGCGGCACCTTCTCCGGCAGGCTCGTGCAGGAGACGGCAGCGAGCGCAAGCGCGAGACTCGCGAGGAGGCGCTTCATGATCATGGGCCGCTCGAGGAACAGTCGTGGAGTGAACCGGCGTGCATTCAGCCCGCGAGGCTACACGATGGACCGATGCGCGCGCGATGCCGACCGCCACGGGGCGCGCGGGCCCCGTGGCTCAGTGCACGACCCGGTCGAACTTGAACCTGCCGTTCTCGAAGTCGACCGGGATCACGTCCTTCGGGCCGAAGCGACCTTCCAGCACCAGCCGCGCTACCGGATTCTCGATTTCCTGCTGGATCGCGCGCTTCAGGGGCCGCGCGCCGTACAGCGGATCGAAGCCGACCTTCGCCACCTCGGTGAGGGCCGCGTCGCTCACGTCGAGCTTCATGTCCTGCGCCGCCAGCCGTTGCTCGAGGCGCCTGAGCTGGATCTTCGCGATCGCGCGGATCTGCGTGTTGTCGAGCGCGTGGAACACGACGATCTCGTCGATCCGGTTGATGAACTCCGGCCGGAAATGCTTCCTGACCTCGCCCATCACCGTGCCCTTGATCAGTTCCGGATCCTCGCCCGCCATCCGCTGGATTTCGTGCGATCCAAGGTTCGACGTCATCACGATCACGGTGTTCTTGAAGTCGACGGTGCGGCCCTGCCCGTCGGTCATGCGGCCGTCGTCGAGCACCTGCAGCAGCACGTTGAACACGTCCGGATGCGCCTTTTCGACCTCGTCGAACAGGATCACCGCGTAGGGCTTGCGACGCACGGCCTCGGTCAGGTGGCCGCCCTCCTCGTAGCCGACGTATCCCGGCGGCGCGCCGATCAGCCGCGCGACCGAATGCTTCTCCATGAACTCGCTCATGTCGATGCGGATCAATGCCTCCTCGGTGTCGAAGAGGAACTCCGCGAGCGCCTTCGTCAGTTCGGTCTTGCCGACGCCGGTCGGCCCGAGGAACAGGAAAGAGCCGTACGGACGGTTCGGGTCGGCGAGCCCCGCGCGTGAACGCCGGATCGCATCCGACACCAGCTGCACCGCCTCGTCCTGGCCCACCACGCGCCGGTGCAGGAACTCCTCCATCTTCAGCAGCTTGTCGCGCTCGCCCTGCATCATCTTGCTGACGGGAATGCCGGTCGCGCGCGACACCACCTCGGCGATCTCCTCGGCGCCGACCTGCGTGCGCAGCAGCCTGGGCTTGCCTTTCGGGCTTTCGGCCGTTTCCGCCTGCTTCAGCTGGGCCTCCAGCTGCGGCAGCCTGCCGTACTGGATCTCCGCCATCTTGTCGTACTGGCCCTTGCGCTTGAGGTCGTCCATCTGCAGGCGCAGCTTGTCGATCTCCTCCTTGATGTGCTGCGTGCCCTGCACCGCGGCCTTCTCGCCCTTCCACACCTCGTCGAGGTCGGCGTATTCGCGCTCGAGGCGCGCAATCTCGCTTTCGATCAGTTCGAGCCGCTTGATCGAAGCCTCGTCCTTTTCCTTCTTCACCGCCTCGCGCTCGATCTTGAGCTGGATGATGCGGCGGTCGAGCTTGTCCATCGACTCCGGCTTGGAGTCGATCTCCATCTTGATGCGGGCGGCCGCCTCGTCGATCAGGTCGATCGCCTTGTCGGGCAGGAAGCGGTCGGTGATGTAGCGGTGCGACAGCTCGGCGGCGGCGACGATCGCCGGGTCGGTGATCTCGACGCCGTGGTGCAGTTCGTAGCGCTCCTGCAGGCCGCGCAGGATGGCGATGGTCGCCTCGACGCTCGGCTCGTCGACCAGCACCTTCTGGAAGCGGCGCTCCAGCGCGGCGTCCTTCTCGATGTACTTGCGGTACTCGTCGAGCGTGGTGGCGCCGATGCAGTGCAGTTCGCCGCGCGCCAGCGCGGGTTTCAGCATGTTGCCGGCGTCGATCGCGCCTTCGGCCTTGCCGGCGCCCACCATCGTGTGCATCTCGTCGATGAACAGGATGATCTTGCCGGCCTCGGCCGACACTTCCTTCAGCACCGCCTTCAGCCGTTCCTCGAACTCGCCGCGGTACTTCGCGCCGGCCAGCAGGCCGGCCATGTCGAGAACGAGAACCCTCTTGCCCTTGAGCGTCTCGGGCACTTCGTCGTTGACGATGCGCTGCGCGAGGCCCTCGACGATCGCGGTCTTGCCGACGCCCGGCTCGCCGATCAGCACCGGGTTGTTCTTGGTGCGCCGCTGCAGGATCTGGATCGCGCGGCGGATCTCGTCATCGCGCCCGATCACCGGATCGAGCTTGCCCTGCTCGGCGCGCTCGGTCAGGTCGATCGTGTACTTCTTCAGCGCCTCGCGCTGGCCCTCGGCTTCCGCCGAGTCGACGTTGGCGCCGCCACGCACGGCGTCGATCGCGGCCACCAGTGCCTTCTTCGACAGTCCGTGGTCGCGCGCCAGCCGCCCGGCCTCGCCCTTGTCGTCGGCGACAGCGAGCAGGAACATCTCGCTCGCGATGTAGCTGTCGCCGCGCCGCTGCGCTTCCTTGTCGGTCGCGTTCAGCAGCGCGGTCAGTTCGCGTCCGACCTGGACCTGGCCGTCGCCGCCCTTCACCTGCGGCTGCCGCTTGACGGCGCCGTCGAGCGCCGTCGACAGCGCGGCGACGTTCACGCCGGCACGCTGCAGCAGGGACTTGGTGCCGGCATCGTCCTGCCGCAGCATCGCCAGCAGCACGTGCACCGGTTCGATGTACTGGTTGTCGTGGCCGACCGCGATCGACTGCGCGTCGGAGAGGGCTTCCTGGAACTTGGTCGTGAGTTTGTCGAGTCGCATGGAGGTCTGGGGCCGATAACCGCTTCGCTGGTGGGTACTTTGGGCCTCGCGAGGCCCTTTCAAGCGTCCGCAAACCGCGTCCGGGGCCCCCTGCTAGGATGACTCTAGGCCGCAATGACGCGCCCCCGGCGGCGCCGGCCTGCCGATCCACTCCAACGTGCCCTTCCGCTCCCTCGCCCTGCTCCTTGCGCTGCTGCTGCTCTGGCCCGTTGTGTCCCGTTCCCAGGAGGGCACGCCGGTGGCCGCTGCCGGACCCGGTCTGCCTCGCCCACTGGTCAAGATCGTCGAGACCGCCCTGGCGCGCTACACCCTTGCCCCACAGGCCGACGAAGCGGACGAAGAGCGCGAGCTGCGGCGCGCCGAGCGCGGGGTGCGGGAAGCGCTGTCCACCGAGGGGTATTTCGACCCGAAACTGCGGTTCGAGCCGGTCGCGCAGCAGGCAGGGCCCCGCTATCGCCTGATCATCGAACTCGGGCCCGTGACGCGCGTCGGCAAGGTGGAGCTCACGTTTTCCGGCGCCCTGACCGAGCCGCGCTTCGCCGAACGCGCCCGGCAGTTGCGGGACGCCTGGCTGCTGAAGGAAGGGACTCCGTTTCGTTCGGCCGAGTGGGAACAGGCCAAGCTCAAGCTGCTCGCGGCAACCGAGCAACGCGACTTTGCCGACGCCCGTATCGTGGACTCCAACGCGATCGTCGAGCCGGCCACGGCGACGGCATCCCTTCTGGTCGAACTGGACAGCGGTCCGGCCTACACCGTAGGGCCGCTGCAGATCGAAGGACTCGGTCGCTACGAGTCCAGCCTGGTCGAGCGCTACAACCCGTTCAAGCCGGGCGATCCGTACGACCGGTCGAAGATGCTCGAATTCCAGCAGGCGCTGCAGGACACGCCGTACTTCGCGAACGCGCTGGCGACGCTGCAGACCTCCCCCGAGCAGCCCGAACTGGTGCCGTTGCGGGTGGTGGTCCGCGAATCGCGCGGCAAGCGGGTCAGTACCGGAGTGGGAGTCGAGACCAATACCGGCGCCCATGTCGAGGTGTCGTACCGGCAGAACATGCTGTTCGGCAAGCCCTGGGTCCTGCAGTCGGGCGTGCGGCTGGACCAGACCGGCGGATTCGCCTACGGCGACATCCTGTTGCCGCCCCGGCGCAACGGCATCCAGGACGGCGTCGGCGCGCTCGTCGAGGATTCCGAGATCGAAGAGCAGCGAGTGCGTCGGTGGGGCCTGGGAGCGGCCCGCACGCGCACGATCGGCCCGCGCGACGGCAACAACACCGCGACGAAGCTGGCGGTGAACTTCGAGCACGAACAACGCCGCACACCGTCCACCGACTGGCAGAGCCTCAATGTCCTGTCCACCACGTACGGCTGGACTCGACGGCGCGTCGACAACATCGTCGAGCCGCGCAGCGGAAACGTGATCCGGCTCGAGGGCACCGTGGGCGCGGGCGGCCCGAGCATGAACCAGACGTTCGTCCGCGGCTACGGACGAGTCCAGCAGTACGTGCCCGTGGGCGCGCGCGACGTCATCACCGTGCGCGCCGATCTCGGCTACGTGCAGGCGGACAGCCCGGACATCGTGCCGTCGAAGTTCCTGTTTCGCACGGGCGGAACGACCACCGTGCGCGGGTACGACTACGAAAGCCTCGGCGTGAAGCAGGGCGTGGCCACGGTCGGGGGCCGTGCGCTCGCGGTCGGATCAGCGGAGTACGTGCACTGGCTCGAAAGTTTCGGCGGCAACTGGGGGCTGGCCGCATTCGTCGACGTCGGCGATGCCGCAGACTCGTTCAGCGCGCTCGACTTCGCGCTCGGGACTGGCCTCGGCGTGCGTTACCGGACGCCGGCCGGGCCGCTCGCGGTGGACGTTGCGTACGGCGCGCGGGAAAACCACGTGCGTGTCCACTTTTCCATCGCCATCGCGTTCTAGCTTGATGGACCGCGCCCCGCCGCCCGCCGCACCATCCGCGCCACCCCCCGGCCCAGACCGGCGGCGGGCACCGTGGCTGAGCTCCATCGCTCTGGTCCTGATGCCCGCGGCAATCCTCGTCGCGCTCCTCTGGGGTGTGGTCGTCTGGCTGAACGGGACGACCGCCGGCCTGCGAACCCTGCTGGTCGCGGCGACGTGGGCGTTGCCGTCGTTGCAGGCCGCCGGCGCGGAGGGCTCGTTGAAGGACGGCTTCACGCTCGAGCGCCTGGACATCGACGAGCCCGGGTGGTCCCTTGCGGCAACGAACGTGCGCGTCAAGGCGGAGCAGATCAGCCTGAACCGCCGGTCCCTCGACCTGGCGCACGTATCGGGCCGCACGCTGACCGTGGCGTGGACGCCGGGCGCGGACACGGTCCGGTCCGGACCTCCCGCGTCCCTCGCGCTGCCGATCGAACTGCGGATCAGGGACGCAAGCTTCGGCGAACTGCGTGTCGGGCCGCGCGGGGCCGACCCGCACGTGCTGCGCGACATCCGGTTGAGCGGACGCGCCGACCACGCGCAGATCCGGATCGACAGCGCCAGCGCGCGCTATGGCGTGACCGAAGCGACCGCCAGCGGCAACCTGGGTGTCGCGCGCCCTTTCCCTCTCTCAGCGCACGTCGAACTGCGCTCGGTCGTGCTCGACAGGCCGCTGCAGTCGGTGGCGGACGCCGCCGGTTCGCTGCTCGACACGAAGATCACGGCGACGAGCGACAACGGGGCGGCTCAGTTGAAAGCCCAGGCCCGCATGACGCCCTTCGAGCCCGTGCCGCTTGCGGCGCTCTCCGTCGAGTTCAGGAATTTCGAGCCGAACCAATGGATCGCGACCCTGCCCGCGATGCGGCTGTCCGGTTCCGCGGACCTGCAGCCGCAGACAGGGGCAAGCGAGTTCACGCTGGTCGGTCCCTTCAAGCTCACCAACGGCGACTCAGGCCCGCTCGATCGCAAGCGCCTGCCGGTGAAGTCGGCGCGAGGCACGCTGCGCTGGTCGCCCAGGGCGCTCGAGCTCGCGGTCACGCGGGTCGAGGGCGCTGGAGGCACGGCGCGCGGCGACGCGGTCATCGCCTCGGACGGCAGCGTGAACGCCTCGGCCACGTTCAATGGCGTCGACGCCGCCGGCGTGCACACGGCCGCAGCCCCGACCCAGGCATCCGGACAGCTCGACTACCGGCTCGAGAAGGGCGAGCAACGGTTCTCTGGCCGCGCGAGCAATGCAAGAGGCCTCCCGCTGGAGGTCGACTTCGTCATTGCGCTGGCGAAGCAGGTGCTCGACATCCAGAAGGCCACGGCCCGCATCGGGGACGGCCGCGCCGATGTCCGCGGCCAGGTCCGTCTCGGCAAACAGGTCGAAGCACAGCTGCGCGGCGAGTTCAGTTCGCTCGACCTGTCCAGGTTCGTTGCGGGCGTCGACACCCGCCTCAATGGCAGGCTGGCGGTCGACGGCACTTTGCAGCCGGTGCGCCGCGGGCGCGCCGAACTGGTCCTGACCGACAGCCGCCTGTTCGGCCGTCCGGTAGAGGGCTCGGTCGATCTGCGGCTCGACGGCGACCTGTTCGACGTCGACACCGCGCTGCGCTCGGGTACGGCCCGCCTCACCGCCAAGGGTGGCCTGGGCGCCGGTCGCGATCTGTCGTTCGACCTTGCCGCTCCGAAGCTGGCTGAACTCGCGCCCGGCTTCGCTGGCAGCGTGGCAGCCAGCGGCACCGTCAGCGGCACGCTGCAGGCGCCCGCGCTCGTCGCGACCGCCTCGGCCTCGGCGCTCGTCCTGCCGAACAGGCAGCGCGTCGACCGGCTCGATGCCAGCGTGCGGGCAGGTGCAGTTCCCGACGCTCCGCTCAACATCGACCTGACGCTGGCCGGGCACCACATGCCCGACCGGCCCGAACTCTCGCTCGCCAGCGCGACGCTGACGGCGACGGGCACGACGGCGTCGCACTCGATCAAGTTGAGCGGCATGACCGGCGCGCAACAGCCGCTGGCGCTGCTCGCCCAGGGCGGCTGGCGCGACGACGCATGGCGCGGTTCGCTGGTCTCCGCCTCGACCGGCAAGCCTCTCGACCTTGTGCTCGACGCCGCCACGCCTGTGCTGATCTCGCGGGAGCGCATCGAATTCGGACCCACCGCGTTCGTCGCGCGCGACACGCGCTTCAGCGAGGTCGAGTTCACGCGCACCGACGGGCGCTGGAGAATGGTCGGAGTCTTTTCCAACCTTCAGCCGCAGGCGCTCGATCCGCGCGCCCGTGCGCCGCGACGCGCGGTGCGCACGACCGCCGCGACGCCGCAGCCCCTGACGCTTGCGGGCCGCTGGAGCCTCGAACTGGCCGACGCCCTGAACGGCATCCTGGTCATCGAGCGCACCGCCGGCGACCTGTACGGAGGCGTCGACGCCGTGCATCCCATCGGCATCAGCGACGTCGGCGCGGCCCTGAACATCGTGGACAACCGCATCAACGGCACCGCGTACCTGCGTGGAAGAGAACTCGGCAAGGTCGACGCCGTGATCGACGCCTACGTCGATCCGGAGACGATGCGGCTCGCCCAGCAGCGACGCTTCAACATCAGAATTGACGCCACTCTCCCGAACCTCGGATGGACAGGCCCACTGATCAGCGATGCGGTGCAGATCCAGGGAGCCGCGTCGGTGCAGGCGGTCGTCGGCGGCACGCCGGCCGATCCGACCGCGGACGGCACGGTACGCGGACGCGACCTGCGGCTGGTGTGGATCGAGCACGGGCTGCGGCTCGAGAACGGGACGCTCGACGCGGCCCTTGAAGACGGCGTCCTCGTCGTCAATGACATGACGTTCACGGGCGAGACCCGCGTCAGGCCCGACGAACGCCGCGCCATCGGGACACTCGACCTCGACAAGCCCGGCTCGCTGCGCATCGAGGGCCGGATCGCCCTGCAGACGCTGACCGGCAGTATCGGGGTGCGCGTCGACAAGCTGCCGATCCTGCAGCGGCGCGACCGCTGGATGGTGGTGAGCGGCGATGGCGGCATCACGCTGACGCCGACGCGCGCCGAGTTGTATGCAAAACCCGTCGTCGACGGCGCCTACGTCGATTTCTCGTCGCTGCGCGGCCCGCGTTCGCTGCCGAACGACGTCGTCGTGGTACGCACCGAGCAGAAGACGGCGAAGCCGGCGGCCCCGCCGCTTGACGTGATGGTCGACGTGGAGGCGCGGCTGGGCCAGCGCTTCTTCATCCGCGGCGCGGGTCTCGAGGCGCGGCTCGCCGGCGGGGTGTCGGTGACCGGCCGGCCGGCGCAGCTACGGGCCGTCGGCGCGGTGCGCATCGTCGATGGCGTCTACAACGGCTACGGGCAGCGGCTGCAGATCCAGCGCGGCGTCGTGACCTTTTCCGGCCCCCTCGAAAATCCAGCGCTCAACGTGCTGGCCGTGCGCACCGGCCTGCCGGTCGAAGTCGGCGTGCAGATCAGCGGCACTGCGCTCGCGCCGTCGATCCGGCTGCATTCGGATACCGCGATGCCCGACGTGGAAAAACTGAACTGGCTGGTGCTCGGGCGCCCGCCGGGCGGCAGCGACGGCCAGGATCGTGCGCTCATGGCAGCGGCCGCCGGCGCGCTCTTCAGCGGCCAGTCCGACGGCGCCGCCGCCAACGTCTTTCGTTCGCTCGGCATCGACGAATTCGGCTTCAGATCGGGCCAGTCCGAGACGTCCATCCTGCCGCGGGAGACCATCGCCGGAACGCTGCGCTCGGCCAGCTCCGGCACCGCGGCCGGGGATTTCGTCGCGCTCGGCAAGCGCATCAACGAGGACCTGTACCTGACCTTCGAGCAGGGATTGTCGAGCGCGGCGTACTTCGTCGCGCTGAATTACCAGCTCACGCGCCGGCTGTCGGTGATCGCGCGGGCAGGCAGCACGACGGCGCTCGACCTGGTGTACACGCTGTCGTTCGATTGATTCGCGGAGGGCGCGTCCGCATCGGGTGCTTGCCGCCGATCCCGGGCGCGGCGTCCCTGCCCGCCGCCACAGCCCGGAGTTGGCTCCGGACATCAACGGAAGCGCACGCTCGCCTTTCCGCTTCGCGTCGAACCGGTCATTGTCACGCAGCAGTTTGTTGGCTAGGGTTCGTGTCGCCCAGCAGCACCGCACATTCTTCAGGGACACCATCCGTGGCTTCCTCGAGGAAGGTGCGAAGCGAGCCTGCCCGAGCTTCGTGCAGTCCCGCGCCCCAAGGTCGAGGCCATGGACATCGCCGCATATCTGCGCCGGATCGGCTATGAAGGCCCGCGTACGCCAACGCCCGCGGTCCTGGCGGCCATCGCCCGGCATCATGCGATGGCCATCACCTTCGAGAATGTGTCGGTGCTTGTCGACGGGCCGCCCGAACTCGAACTCGACGCGCTCGAAGCAAAGCTCGTTCACGCCGGACGCGGCGGCTACTGCTACGAACAGAACTCCCTCCTCCGGGCTGCGCTCGATGAACTGGGGTTCCAGGTAAGAGGGCTGTCGGCGCGCGTGCGGTACGGCGTACCGAACGACGTGATGACGCCACGCAGCCACATGGTCCTGTGCGTCGACCTTCCCGGCGGACAGGCGCTCGTGGATGCCGGCTTCGGCGGCCTGACCCTCACTGCCCCCGTCATGATGCGATGGGACGAGGTGCAGAAGACGTCCCATGAAAACGTGCGCCTCGTTGCTGACGACGAGGATCGCGTGCTGCAGGCCGAACTCGGCGGCGAGTGGGTCGACGTCTACCGCTTCGACTTCTCGCGGCACCTGCCGCCGGACTACGTGCAGCAGAACTGGCACACCGCCACCCGGCCGAATGGCCTGTTCTCCAACAACCTGATCGCGGCGGTGCCAGTACCGGGCGGGCGTTACGCGCTCTTCAATCGCACGCTGACGTGGAGATCGCTGGCGGGCGAGAAGGAGCGCCGCCAGATCGAAAGCGAGGCCGCGCTGCGGTCGACGCTGAGAGAGGTCTTTTCGATCAATGTGCCGGACCGCGAACTCGCGAAAGCCTGGGAGGTTTCCGGCAGGGCGGCCCCGCTGCATCCCGGCTTCTCTTGACGCAGGGAGCAGGCGTCGACGACCCGACGCCTTTGAAACGGAGG
Organism: Burkholderiaceae bacterium; assembly: GCA_029883565.1. Taxonomy (GTDB): domain Bacteria; phylum Pseudomonadota; class Gammaproteobacteria; order Burkholderiales; family Burkholderiaceae_F; genus JAOUJD01. Next base: position 1,396 of record JAOUJD010000075.1, on the reverse strand, counting down.
TGCGGGACGGGATTCGACCGGAAGTTCCCGCCTTGTTCGATCGCGTACGCGATCGCGAGCGTCCAGTTCTATCTGCACGAGGTCGCAACGCTCGTCATGTGCTCGAGCCTCCTGCTCATGTACGGAGGCAGCGTGCCGGGGTCGACGCGCGGACCGGTACTCGGCGCGTCCTCCGTCGGCGTGCCGGCGGGCGCGGTCCTGATCGCGTACATGATCCTGAGAGCGCCGGGCAGCCACGCCTGAGTTCCGCCGGCGCCCGAACGCCCTGACAGGCCGCGCGCCCGGCGCATGTTCCGGGCGGTCGCAGCAACTCGCTTTCTCGACGGCGGTCCCGGAGTCGGCGGACGGCAGTGCGCGGCAGGGCGCTACTTCTTGAGCTTGGCGATGCCGAGCATGCTCATCACCTGCTTCTCGTAGTAAGGCTCGGAAGTCCCCTTCTTCATCTTCCGGATGAAGTACTTCTCGAAGGCGATCTTGGCGAGGTGCACCCACTTGCCCTGCGAGAACCAGTTGACGTTGCGCGGCGGGATCTGCGGCAGGGCGACGAACGCGATCCCGGTGTCGCCCATGTCGGCCAGGCACACGGCGTTCCACGTCGCCCTTTCGTCCGCCGGCTTGCCGTCGAGCTCGGCCCGGATGTTGTGGGCGGTGGCGGTCACCATCGACTCGATCATGAAGCCGGTCTTGGGTGCACCCGTGGGCACGGGCGTCGCCTCGACCGGCGGGATGGCCACGCACACGCCGACCGCGAAGATGTTCCGGTACTTCGGATTGCGCTGGTTGGCATCGATGGAGATCATGCCGCGCGGGTTGGTCAGTCCCTCGATGCCGAACACCGCGTCGATCCCCTTGAACGCCGGAAGCATCATCGAGTACTTGAACGGAAGGGCGTGTTCCTTCTTCGGCTTGCCTTCCTCGTCGTGCTCGGTCACGTGCATCGTCCCGGCCTCGACCTTGGTCACCTTGGCGTTGCAGATCCACTTGACGTGCTTGTCGCGCAGCGCCGACTCGAGCATGGTCTTCGAGTCCCCGACGCCGCCAAGCCCCAGATGACCGATGTAGGGTTCCGAGGTCACGAAGGTCATCGGCACCCGATCGCGGATCTTGCGACGCCGCAGGTCCGTTTCCATGATGAAGGCGAACTCGTAGGCAGGGCCGAAGCACGAGGCGCCCTGGACCGCTCCGACCACGATCGGACCCGGTGCCTCGACGAACGCGTCCCACGCGCTGGCGGCCCGTTCCGCGTGATCGACATGGCAGACCGACTGCGTGTGGCCCTCGGGACCAAGCCCCTCGATCTCGTCGAACGCGAGCTTGGGTCCGGTGGCGATGATGAGATAGTCGTAATCGAGCAGCGTGCCGTCGCCCAGCTCGAGCTGGTTGCGGTCGGGATGGA
>JAOUJD010000323.1 GCA_029883565.1 Burkholderiaceae bacterium | reverse complement strand
CCGGGCCTCGTGATTCCGGCGTCGGCCCGTTGCTGCCATGTCGCTCACTTTCCTCGGAGAACCGCTGCGATCCGCCAATGGGTGGCGCATTGCGTTCGTGCTGGCCACGGTGCTCGCGCTTCACGCGTGCGGGATCTACGAGGTGGCAACCGGCCTGAGCACCTTGAAGCCAGAGAGCGCGACGCAGACCACGCTCGCCGTCTCGCTGATCACGCCACCGCCACCGCCGCCGCCGGCGGCCGTGCCCACCGCCCCGGCAGCGCCGCCGCGACCGCGCTCGACCCAGGCGCCGACACTGCCCGGCCCTGCCGTCGCTCCCGCGCCGGCGCCCGAGCCTGAACCTGAACCGCCAGCGCCGACTCCACCCGTCGAAGAACCGGCGCCCCCTCCCGTGCCGCCGACCCCGCCGGTCGAAGAGCCGCCGCTGCCTGCCGCGGTGAACGCGGTGCCGACGACAGGTCGCATCGCCTACCGGACCACCTACTCGCGGATGGGCGGCATCAGGGCGATGACGTTCGTCGACTGGAACGTCGATACGGCGCGCGGGCGCTACGAGCTGTGGTTGCGCACGGTGGATCCGTCGGGACTGCTTGACCTGCGCTCGACGGGCACCTTGCAGCCCTTCGGCATAGCGCCCGAACGCTATGTCGAGAGAATCGAGATCGCCAACCGCGAACAGCGCGCCGAATTCGACTGGAAGACCCGGATCGTCTCGTTCGCTGGACGAAGTCCGGACCCGCCGGCCGGCTTCCTGGAAGGGGTGCAGGACCCGTTGTCGCTGCAGTTCCATATGCCGCTGCTGGCGCAGGCGTACCCGTGGCGCTTCACCGAAGGCTCGGAACTCAGCTTCCAGGTCGCCCGGCGTGACATAGAGACCTATGTGTTCAAGGTCGTGGGCTACGAGGCAGTGCGGATTTCGAACACGGATGTGCGGGCGCTCAAGATCCAGCGCGCGCGCGGGCCGAAGGCAAGCCGGGGAGTCGAGATGTGGCTGGCCCCCGAATACCAATGGCTGCCGGTGAGACTGCGCTTCGTCGACCAGAACAGCGAGGTGTGGGACAGCGTACTGGCGGTGCTACCGGGCGCCGAACTACCCCGCGAGCCGATCCAGCAGGAAATCGTCAAGCCCTGACGGGCGGCAGCGATCAGGCGTCCTGGGGCTGCGGCGCCAGCACCGTTGTCAGCACGCGCATCCGCATCGTCCCGAGCGCGCCCTCCACGTCCATCTCGCCAAGTTCCGCGGACAGCACCATGCCCGCGTCGTGCGCCCCAGTCAGGGCCTGCTCGAGCTCCCGCTGCGCTCCTTCTGCCTCGTCCGGTGCGTCGGCATCCATCGCCTGCTCGAGGGCACGTTGCAGCCGGTCGCCGATGCGCCTGGTGACCGGGTCTTCGCTCTCGAGGGAACACTGGAGCAGGCGCGCCTCGTGCGCCAGCAAGGCGAGGTACTCCGCCTGCTTCGCTGGCTCGAGCGACGTGAACAGGTTTCCACCGCAGCAACCGCCCTCGCTGTTCATTGCATTGCCCTCCATGGCCGAAACTTAGGCGAACTCCCGCGCTCTGACCACCGCTATCCGGCGCCACCTTGACGCCGATGCAGTCCGGCGGCGAAAAAAGGAGAAAGCGCGCCCGAAGGCGCCCCTTGAGCGACCGGCCGGCTTATGCGGCCCGCGACGGCATGCGGATGACCTGCGCGACCTGCTGGCCGCGGAAGCGCGCCAGCAACTCGGACCACTTGACGCGCGCCTTCCTCAGGTTGTCTTCCTTGACGTGGCCGTATCCGCGGATCTCGTCGGGCAGGGCGGCGAGTTGCAGCGCCACCGCGTGATTGTCCTTGTCCAGCCGCGACAGCAGGTCGTCGACCAGGCTCTCGTACTCGCGGATGAGCTGCCGCTCCATGCGTCGCTCGGTCGATCGGCCGAACGGATCGAGCGCCGTGCCGCGCAGGCCCTTCAGCTTCGCGAGCAGTGAGAACGCGCTCATCATCCACGGCCCGTAGCGCTTCTTGCGCGGATGCCCGGTGTCGGGGTCGATCCGCGCCAGCAGCGGCGGAGCGAGGTGGAAGCTCAGCGTGAAGTCGCCTTCGAACTGCGCCGCGATCCTGGCCCGGAACGCCGGGTCGGAGTGCAGCCGCGCCACTTCGTACTCGTCCTTGTACGCGAGCAGCCGGAAGTAGCCGCGAGCCACCGCTTCGGCCAGCCTGGACGACTGCAGGCGGTCCGATTCCACCTTGCGCACACGCTCGACCAGGTCCGCGTAGCGCCGCGCGTACTTCGCGTCCTGGTAGCCGGAGAGGAACTCGACGCGCCGGGCGATGATTTCCTCGAGCGAGCCTGAAAACCGCTTCAGCTCGACCACGTTGTCGGGGAACGCGGTGCGCCGCACCGCGTCGAGGTCGTGCGCCGCGCAGCGGCCCCACTCGAACGCCTTCCGATTGTTGTCGACGGCAACGCCGTTGATCTCGATCGCGCGCGTCATCGTTTCGTAGGCGAGCGGCAGCCAGCCCTTCTGCCAGGCATAGCCGAGCATGAAAGGGTTGGTGTAGATCGCGTCGCCCATCAGGGCCGTCGCGAGTCCGTTGGCGTCGACGAAGGCGCACTCGCCGTCGCCGACTGCATCGCGGACCTGCTGCGACAGGTTCGAACCGCCGAGCTGCCAGTCGGGATTGAGGACGAAGTCCGCCGTGGGCGACTCGGAGGTGTTGACGAACGCGCGGGTGCGGCCCGCGCGAACCTTCGACAGCGCCTCGTTGGACGAGGTAACGATCAGGTCGCCCCCGAGCAGGACGTCGGCCTCGCCCATCGCGATGCGGGTCGCGAAGAGGTCCTGCTGCGACGGCGCGATCTGCACGTGCGAGAACACCGCTCCGCCCTTCTGGGCCAGGCCCGCCATGT
>JAOUJD010000322.1 GCA_029883565.1 Burkholderiaceae bacterium | reverse complement strand
CGCGATGCTGCGCATCAAGGACGGCATCGTCGACCGGATGCGGGAGGTGGCGGGTGACCGGCCCTCGATCGACCGCACGCGCCCCGATGTCCGGGTCTTCGCGTACCTCGACGCCACGACGGTGACGCTGTATGCCGACCTGTCCGGAGAGCCGCTGTTCAAGCGTGGCTGGCGCGCCGACAAGGGCGAGGCCCCGCTGAAGGAAAACCTCGCGGCCGGCCTGCTGGCGCTGGCGGGCTGGACGCCGGAGGTCGCGCTGTTCGATCCCTTCTGCGGCAGCGGCACGATCGTGATCGAAGCGGCGACCGTGGCCAGCGGCCGCGCGCCCGGGCTGAATCGCCGCTTTGCCTTCGAGCGGCTGCGGGGATTCGACTCGCATGCCTGGCGAACGCTGAAGGATGCGGCGCGCGCCAGGGTGAACGACGACGCACCGTCCATCCTGCGCGGCTCCGACATCTCGACGCGCGTCGTGGAACAGGCCATCGAGAACGCGCGGCTGGCCGGGCTGGAGCGCTGGCTCGCCGACGGCCGGCTGGCGTTTTCCGCCGGTGACGCGCGCACCGCCGAGCCACCGGCCGAGCGCGGCCTGATCATCTCGAACCCACCGTACGGCGAGCAGAGCGCGCCCCGGTCGGCCACCGTGCCGGCCATGATGGCCGACTTCGGCAATCGCCTGAAGCAGGCGTTCGCCGGGTGGGACGCCTGGCTGCTGACCTCGGACCGGGACCTGCCGCGGCAGATGCGGCTGCAGGAAACCCGCAAGCCCGTGCTCTACAACGGCGCGCTCGAATGCCGGTTCTTCCGCTTCGAAGTGGTGAAAGGCAGTTACCGCTGAGCGCCGTCGGCGCGGGTGATCAGGCGGCCAGCGCCTTCTCGATGTCCGGGCCGATGTCCGCCGGCGCGGTCGTCGGCGCGTAGCGCTCGAGCACCGTACCGTCCCGCCCCACCAGGAACTTGGTGAAGTTCCACTTGATCGCCTGCGAGCCCAGCATGCCCTTCTTGCTCGAAGTCAGGTACTTGAACAGCGGGTGCGCCGCGTCGCCGTTGACGTCGACCTTGGAGAACATCGGGAAGCTCACGCCGTAGTTCATCTCGCAGAACTCGGCGATCTCGCTGTCCGGTCCCGGCTCCTGCTCGCCGAACTGGTTGCTGGGAAACCCGAGCACCACCAGGCCGCGGGACTTGTACTTCTTGTACAGCTCCTCGAGCCCGGCGTACTGCGGCGTGAACCCGCACTTGCTGGCGGTGTTGACCACCAGCAGCACCTTGCCCTTGTAATCGGACAGCTTGCGCGGCTTGCCGGTGAGGGTTTGCGCGGAAAAGTCGTAGATCGTGGTCATCGGACCTCCTGGACGTACGCAGAGTCTACGTGTCGTCCAGGATCAGGGGCGGCGGAAGGCTTCGGGGACAAGCGGATGACTGTCGGCCGCGGACCCGGCCATCGCCCCTCGCCGCTGGGCGAGGGGATCGCGGGATCGGGAAGGCCGGACGGATCCGCGGAGCGGCAGGCCAGCGTCAGCCGGCGAGGCCCAGATGCTCGATGCCCTTGTGGATGCCCGCGACGCCGCCGTGCAGCTTGGAATTGAGCTTGATCTGCAGGCGGACATCGTTGACCGAGTCGGCGTTGCGCAGCGCGTCCTCGTAGGAAATCTGCTCGCGTTCGTGCAGTTCGAACAGCGACTGGTCGAAGGTGATCATCCCCTGCTCGCGCGAGCGCTTCATCACTTCCTTGATTTCCTGGACCTCGCCCTTGAAGACCAGGTCCGCGATCAGCGGGTTGTTGATCATCAGTTCGATCGCCGGAATGCGCCCCTTGCGGTCCTTGAAGGGGATCAGGCGCTGGGCGATGGTCGCGCGCAGGTTCAGCGACAGGTCCATCAGGAGCTGCTGGCGGCGTTCTTCGGGGAAGAAGTTGATGATCCGGTCGAGCGCCTGGTTGGTCGAGTTGGCGTGCAGCGTGCACATCACGAGGTGGCCGGTCTCGGCGAAGGCGATCGCGTGCTCCATCGTCTCGCGCTCGCGCACCTCGCCGATCAGGATGACGTCGGGGGCCTGGCGCAGCGTGTTCTTCAGCGCCACCTGCCACGTGTCGCAATCGACGCCGACCTCGCGCTGCGTGATGATGCAGTTCTTGTGCGGATGCACGTATTCGATCGGGTCCTCGATCGTGATGATGTGCCCGTTGCTGTTCTCGTTGCGGTAGCCGACCATCGCCGCCAGCGTCGTCGACTTGCCCGAGCCGGTCGCCCCGACCACGATCACGATGCCGCGCTTGGCCATCGCCAGCTCGTTGATCAGCGCGGGCAGGTTCAGCTCGTCGGTCGTCGGAATGTGGTCCGCGATCGTCCGGAACACGATCCCGACCTTGCCCTGCTGGACGAACGCCGACACCCGGAAGCGGCCGATGCCGGTCGGGTTGATGGCGAAGTTGCATTCCTTCGACTTCTCGAACTCCGCCGCCTGCCGGTCGTTCATGATCGCCCGCACCAGTTCGCTGGTGTGCTGGGCCGTCAGCGGCTGGTTCGACACCGGCAACACGCGGCCGTCGATCTTGAAGGCCGGCGGGAAATCGGCCGTCAGGAACAGGTCGGATCCCTTCTTGCTCAGCAGCAGCCGCAGCAGGTCGTGGACGAATCGTGTGGCCTGGTCTCTTTCCATGGTGTGCTTTCGTGCTGCGGGTTATCCGCCGAACGCGTCCGGCGACTTCGCGTACTGCCGTGCTTCGCCCAGGGCGATGACGTTGCGCCGGACCAGGTCGAGCAGGTTCTGGTCGAGCGTCTGCATGCCGAACTGGCTGCCGGTCTGGATCATCGAGTACATCTGCGCCACCTTGTTCTCGCGGATCAGGTTGCGGATGGCGGGGGTGCCGACCATGATCTCGTGCGCCAAGGTGGCGCAGA
>JAOUJD010000074.1 GCA_029883565.1 Burkholderiaceae bacterium | reverse complement strand
GTCCGAGCGTCGCGGTCGACTCATGCGCGGCCGCGACCCGCACCACGGCGTCGGGAAGCGACTCGTCCAGCCCGACGTCCAGCAGCGCGCCCGCATCGCCCTGGCGCGCGCGCACCGTGTCACCGGCGGCGATCCCGAAGGCGCCGAGCGTGCGCGCATTGGCAAGTACGCGCGGCGGCCGCGCGGCGCGCGTGGCCTGCAGCGGGGGCGAGCGCCGCACGATCGGGTCGCTCCGGTAGATCGGCACGTCGGCCAGGCGCTCCGCGGCTGCCGTTGCCGCCGGGGCCGCGGCGGGCGACAGCGCGACCGCGTTCGACAGCCGCGCGGCCAGATCGGCCGGCAAGGCTTCGGCGCGCACGGCTTCCGGCGTCTCGTAGTCGAAACCGTCCAGGCCCAGCAGGTTGCCGAGCACGCGCAGCACCTTCCACCCGGGGCGCGCATCGCCCGCTGGGCGCACGGCGCCATTGAAGGACTGCGCGCGGCCTTCGCAGTTCACGAACGTTCCGGCCGTCTCGGTGAACGGCGCGATCGGCAGGATCGCGTCGGCATAGTCGAGCGCGCCGTTGCGATAGGTCGAAAATGCGATCACGGTGTCCGCCTGCGCCAGCGCCGCGGTCGCCGCGGCCGGGTCCGCCATGTCGTATTCGGGTTCGACGTTCCACAGCACGACCGCCTTGCGGGGCTGGGCCACCATCTGGCCGGCATTCAGCCCGCCCTGCTGCGGAAGCGCCCCCGCCAGATAGCCGCCGACGCTGTTGCCTGCCTCCGTCAGCACGGACAGGCGCGCACCGGTCGCCTGGGCGATCCACTGGGCCCAGGCATGCAGCTGCGCGGCCTGGGGATGCTGGACCGCCGCGTTGCCGAGCAGGATCGCCTTGCGCTCGCCCGACAGCAGGCTGGCGGCGATCCGCTGCGACGCCTCGCCCGCGCTCACGCCGGCCACCGGTGCGTCCCGGCCGAGCGCACCGGCCACCGCCACCGCGATCTCGGCGAGCGCCTGCGCCCAGGCGCCGGGCCGCACGATCACCTTGTTCGCGACGGGCATCAGCAGGTCGTCGTCGGCGCCGTTGAGGACAGTGAGCTGGCAGCCGCGCTTGGTCGCCTGGCGCAGCCGGGCCGACAGCAGCGGCTGGTCCTGGCGCAGGAAGGAGCCGATCAGCAGCGCGCGGTCGAGGCGGTCGACCTCGGTCACATGCATGCCGAGCCACGGCACGCCCTCCCGCCGGCCGTCCAGGCCGAAGTCCGACTGGCGCAGGCGGAAGTCGATGTTGTCCGAGCCCAGCCCGCGCACCAGGCGCGCCAGCAGGTGCAGTTCCTCCAGCGTCGCGTGCGGCGCGGCCAGCGCCCCGATGGCGGCGGCGCCATGCGCGGCCTTCACGTGCGACAGCGCGTGCGCCACGTACTCCAGCGCCGTGCTCCAGTCCACCTCGAGCCACTTGCCGTCCTGCTTGATCATCGGCCGCAGCAGGCGGTCCGCGGCATGCAGGCCCGCGTACGAGAAGCGGTCGCGATCCGACAGCCACATCTCGTTGACCGCGTCGTTCTCGAGCGGCAGCACGCGCATCACGCGCTGGTTCTTGACCTGCACGATCAGGTTGGCGCCGAGCGAGTCGTGCGGGCTGATCGACTTGCGGCGCGACAGCTCCCACGGCCGCGCCTCGTAGCGGAACGGCCGGCTGGTCAGGGCGCCGACCGGGCACAGGTCGATCATGTTGCCCGACAGTTCGGAGTCGACGCTGCGCCCGACGAAACTCATGATCTCCGAGTGCTCGCCGCGGCCCGCCATCCCGAGCTCCATCTGGCCGGCGATCTCCTGCCCGAAGCGCACGCAGCGCGTGCAGTGGATGCACCGGCTCATCTCCTCGGCGGAAATCAGCGGTCCCATGGACTTGTGGAACACGACGCGCTTGGGCTCCGCGTAGCGGCTGGCGGATCCGCCGTAGCCGACAGCGAGGTCCTGCAGCTGGCACTCGCCGCCCTGGTCGCAGATCGGGCAGTCGAGCGGATGATTGATCAGCAGGAACTCCATCACCGACTTCTGGGCCTGCTTCGCCTTGTCGGAATGGGTGCGCACGACCATGCCCGGGGTCACCGGCGTCGCGCACGCCGGCAGCGGCTTGGGCGCCTTCTCGACGTCCACCAGGCACATCCGGCAGTTCGCGGCGATGCTGAGCTTCTTGTGATAGCAGAAGTGCGGCACGTAGATGTCCAGGCGGCTGGCGGCCTCCATCACCATGGAGCCTTCCGGCACCTCGACCTTGCGGCCGTCGATCTCGACTTCGACCATGGCTACCTGGCGCAGCTCGTGTACGCGAGCGCTGCGCGCTCGCACGTGCACTCGCTGCGATTAGTTTGATGGACAAGCTTGGGGCGGCCCGGCGCTTGTCCATTCGGCAAAAGCACGAAAAGGCGTCGTTGCGCCGAGCTCATAGGTACCCCGGCACGACGCAGGACTTGTGTTCGACGTGGTGCTCGAACTCGCTGCGGAAATGCCTGACGAACGCGCGCACCGGCATCGCCGCGGCGTCGCCGAGGGCGCAGATGGTGCGGCCCTGGATGTTGTCGGCGACGGAATTCAGCAGGTCGAGGTCCTCGGGACGCCCCTGCCCGTTCTCGATGCGGTGCACGACGCGGTACAGCCACCCGGTCCCCTCGCGGCACGGCGTGCACTGGCCGCACGACTCCTCGTAATAGAAATACGACAGCCGCTCGAGCGAACGCACCATGCAGCGCGTCTCGTCCATCACGATCACGGCCCCCGAGCCGAGCATCGAGCCCGCCTTCGCAATCGAGTCGTAGTCCATGTCGGTGGCCATCATCACGTCGCCCGGCAGCACCGGCATCGACGAGCCGCCCGGGATGACCGCCTTGATCCGGCGCCCGCCACGCATGCCGCCCGCCAGTTCGAGCAGCTTCGCGAACGGCGTGCCGAGCGGAACCTCGTAGTTGCCGGGGGCCTCGACGTCGCCCGACACGGAAAAGATCTTGGTGCCGCCGTTGTTCGGCTTGCCGAGGTTCAGGAACGCCTCGCCGCCCTGGTTGATGACGAACGGCACCGCGGCGAAGGTCTCGGTGTTGTTGATCGTGGTGGGCTTGCCGTACAGGCCGTAGCTCGCCGGGAACGGCGGCTTGAAGCGCGGCTGGCCCTTCTTGCCTTCGAGCGACTCGAGCAGCGCGGTCTCCTCGCCGCAGATGTAGGCGCCGTATCCGTGCGACGCGTGCAGGTCGAACGAGAAGTCCGACCCCATCAGCTTCCGGCCGAGGTAGCCCGCCTTGTAGGCCTCCTCCAGCGCCTCCTCGAAGCGCCGGTACTCAGCCCAGATCTCGCCGTGGATGTAGTTGTAGCCCACGCTGATGCCCATCGCGTAGGCCGCGATCGCCATCCCCTCGATGACCATGTGCGGGTTGTAGCGGAGGATGTCGCGGTCCTTGAACGTGCCCGGCTCGCCCTCGTCGGAGTTGCACACGAGGTACTTCTGGCCGGGGAACTGCCGCGGCATGAAGCTCCACTTCAGGCCCGTCGGAAAGCCCGCGCCGCCGCGACCGCGCAGCGCCGATTTCTTCACTTCGGCGATCACCGCGTCCGCGGGAACCTTCTCGGTCAGGATCTTGCGCAGGGCCGCATAGCCGCCGCGCTCCTCGTAGTCGCGCAGCCGCCAGTTGTCGCCGGTCAGGCCGGCCAGGATCACCGGTTTCAGGTGCCGCCCGTGGAAGCAGGTCTGTGCGCTCATCGGCCTACTTCGCCTGCTTCAGTTCGGCCAGCAGGGCATCGAGCTTCCCGTTGCTCATGAAGCTCTCCATGCGGGTGTTGTTGACCAGCAGCACCGGGGCGTCGCCGCAGGCGCCGAGGCACTCGCCTTCCTTCAGCGTGAAGCAGCCGTCGCCGGTGGTCTCGCCGAAGCCGATGCCGAGCTTCTCCTTCAGGTGCGCGGCGGCGCGGTTCGCGCCGGACAGCGCGCACGGCAGGTTGGTGCACAGCGTGATCTTGAAGCGGCCCGCCGGCTCGAGGTTGTACATGCCGTAGAAGCTCGCGACCTCGTAGACGGCGATCGCGGGCATGCCGAGGTAGTTGCCGACCTCCTCGATGACTTCCTGGGAAAGCCAGCCCAGCTGGCCCTGGGCGATCGCAAGCGCCGCCATCACCGCGGAGGCCTTGTGCTCGGCGGGAAACTTGGCGATCTCGCGATCGATCAGCCGATACGACTCGGGCGACAGCAGCACGGAACTGTTCGGCAGCGCGCTCATGGCCTAGCGGTCGATCTCGCCGAACACGATGTCCTGCGTGCCGATGATCGCCACGGCGTCCGCGATCATGTGGCCGCGCGCCATCTCGTCGAGCGACTGCAGGTGCGCGAAGCCGGGCGCGCGGATCTTCAGCCGGTACGGCTTGTTCGCGCCGTCGGCCACGAGGTAGATCCCGAACTCGCCCTTGGGGTGCTCGACCGCGGCGTACACCTCGCCCGGCGGCACGTGGAAGCCCTCGGTGAACAGCTTGAAGTGGTGGATCAGGTCTTCCATGCCGGTCTTCATGTCGACGCGCGGCGGCGGTGCGACCTTGTGGTTGTCCGTCATGACCGGTCCCGGATTGGCGCGCAGCCAGTCGACGCACTGCCGGATGATGCGGTTGCTCTGGCGCATTTCCTCGACGCGGACCAGGTAGCGGTCGTAGCAGTCGCCGTTCCTGCCGATCGGGATCCCGAAGTCGAGCCGGTCGTAGACTTCGTACGGCTGCTTGCGCCGCAGGTCCCACTCGATCCCGGAGCCGCGCAGCATGGGGCCGGTGAAGCCCATCTGCAGCGCCCGCTCGGGCGACACGACGCCGATGCCCACGAGCCGCTGCTTCCAGATCCGGTTGTCGGTCAGCAGCGTCTCGTACTCGTCGACGTGCTTCGGGAAGCGCTTCGCGAAGTCCTCGATGAAGTCGAGCAGCGAGCCCTGCCGGTTCTCGTTCAGCCTGCGGACGTCCTGCGCATCGCGGTACTTCGAGGCCCGGTACTGCGGCATCGAATCCGGCAGGTCGCGGTAGACGCCGCCGGGACGGTAGTAGGCCGCGTGCATGCGCGCGCCGGACACCGCCTCGTACATGTCCATCAGGTCCTCGCGCTCGCGGAAGGCATAGAGGAACACCGCCATCGCGCCGACGTCGAGGCCGTGCGCCCCGAGCCACAGCAGGTGGTTCAGCAGGCGCGTGATCTCGTCGAACATCACGCGGATGTACTGGGCACGCAGCGGCACCTCGACGCCGAGGAGCTTCTCGATCGCCATCACGTAGGCGTGCTCGTTGCACATCATCGACACGTAGTCGAGCCGGTCCATGTAGGGCACCGACTGCAGGAAGGTCCGCGTCTCCGCGAGCTTCTCGGTTGCCCGGTGCAGCAGGCCGATGTGCGGGTCGGCGCGCTGTATCACCTCGCCGTCGAGCTCGAGCACGAGCCGCAGCACCCCGTGCGCCGCCGGATGCTGCGGACCGAAGTTCAGCGTGTAGTTCTTGATGTCGGCCACGACCTATCTTCCCTGGCCGTAGGAGTCTTCGCGGATCACGCGCGGCACGATCTCGCGCGGCTCGATGGTGACCGGCTGGTACACGACCCGACGCTGCTCGGGGTCGTAGCGCATCTCGACGTACCCGGACACCGGGAAGTCCTTGCGGAACGGATGCCCGATGAACCCGTAGTCCGTGAGGATGCGGCGCAGGTCGGGATGTCCCTCGAACACGATGCCGTACAGGTCGAACGCCTCGCGCTCGTACCAGTTGGCGCAGCTCCAGACGTCGTTCAGCGAGGCGATCAGCGGCAGGTCGTCGTCGGGACAGAACGTCCGCACCCGCAGGCGCCAGTTGTGGGTGACCGACAGCAGGTGCAGCACCACCGCGTAGCGCGGCCCGTCCCACGCGCCTTCGCCGTAGGACGAGTAATCCATGCCCGCGAGGTCGATCAGTTCCTCGAACCCCAGTCGCGGGTCGTCGCGCAGGACGCGCGCGATTGCCGCGTGATCGCCGGGCCGCACGCGCAGCGTCACCTCGTCGAGCGCCACCGTGATGTCCGGCGCACGGTCCGCGAGGACGGTCTGGAGACTCTGGACGAGCGTGTCGAGGCGGCTCATGTCGGCGGGTCGTCGATCAGCGCGCGATCGTGTTCGTGCGGCGGATCTTGTTCTGCAGCTGGATGATCCCGTAGATCAGCGCCTCGGCCGTCGGCGGACAGCCGGGAACGTAGATGTCGACCGGGACGATGCGATCGCAGCCGCGCACCACCGAGTAGCTGTAGTGGTAGTAGCCGCCGCCATTGGCGCACGAACCCATGCTGATCACCCAGCGCGGCTCCGCCATCTGGTCGTACACCTTGCGCAGCGCCGGCGCCATCTTGTTGCACAGCGTGCCGGCCACGATCATCACGTCGGACTGGCGCGGGCTCGGACGGAAGAAGATGCCGAAGCGATCGAGGTCGTAGCGCGCGGCGCCGGCGTGCATCATCTCGACGGCGCAGCAGGCCAGGCCGAAGGTCATGGGCCACAGCGAGCCCGTCTTCGACCAGTTGACGAGCTTGTCGACGCTCGTCGTCACGAAGCCTTCGTTGAATACGCCTTCGATGCCCATCAGCGCCCCCGCCCGGCAGTCGCGAAGGACTGCCGCGCCCCGGACGGACGCAGCGAACGGATGCGAGCCCTGGCGTTGTTCGTCCTCATTCCCAGTCCAGTGCGCCCTTCTTCCATTCGTAGATGAAGCCCACGGTCAGGATCGCCAGGAACAGCATCATCGACCAGAAGCCGATGCTCCAGGCACCGAGGTCGCCGAGCACGACGGCCCACGGGAAGAGGAACGCGATCTCGAGGTCGAACAGGATGAACAGGATCGCGACGAGGTAGTAGCGGACGTCGAACTTCATGCGCGCGTCCTCGAAGGCCTCGAAGCCGCACTCATACGGAGACAGTTTTTCCGGGTCGGGCTTGCGCGGGCCGAGCAACGCGCCGAGAAGCATCGGCGCGGCGCCGATCAGCAGCCCCACCAGGATGAAAAGCAGGATCGGAACGTAGGTCTCGGGATTCACTTTGACCTTCTATCGAGCCACTTAACAAAAACGGCAGCGGCCTGACCCTCGTGAGGTCGCGGACGCACTGCCGGTCATCGCCGCTCGCGCGGCTTCGTTGCCCTGGTGCCGACGGTGAGACTCGAACTCACACGGCTTTCGCCGCCACCCCCTCAAGATGGTGTGTCTACCAATTCCACCACGTCGGCAGGGCGCAAAACCCGCCGGATTCTACTAGATCGGCTTGCACGACGCGGCTCCGCCCGCGTCGCTCGCGCGCGTACCGCGATGCCTACTTCGGGATCTGGTCCGACTTCGACGGAACCGGCGCATCCGGGCTGGCGGGAGCCGCCGCCGGAGCCGGCGCCGGAGTTGCGCCTGCCGGAGCGGAACCGGGAATCTGCGATGCCGGCGAGGGTATGTCCTTCGGCGCGGCCGGGGCCGTTCCCTGCGGAACGGTGCCCATCACGCCAGTGCCATCGGTGGCCGGGCGCTTGGTCGCGGTCCCGAAGTACGCCAGGCCGAGCGTCGCGACGAAGAACACGGTGGCGACGGCCGCGGTGGTCCGTGAAAGGAAGTTCGCTGATCCGGTGGCGCCGAACAGGCTGCCGGACGCGCCACCGCCGAACGCGGCGCCCATGTCCGCGCCCTTGCCATGCTGCAGCAGCACGAGAACGATGATCGCGATCGCAGAGACGACCTGCACGACGATCAGCAACGTAATCAACCAGGTCATGAATGCTCCTCGAGTGTTCCTAGGTGCCGACGGCCATGCAGATGGCGAGAAAGTCGGCCGCCGACAGCGACGCGCCGCCGATCAAGCCGCCATCGATGTCGGGTTGAGAAAAGAGTTCCGCGGCATTCGCGGGCTTTACGCTGCCGCCGTACAGGATGCGCAGCGCTGCCGCCGACGCGCGGTCGCGCTCGACCACCTGCGCGCGCAGGGCGGCGTGCACTTCCTGGGCCTGCCGGGGCGTCGCGTTGCGCCCGGTGCCGATCGCCCAGACCGGCTCGTAGGCAAGCGCTCCACGCGCCAGCGCCGCCTCGCCGATCGCACCGAGCACCGCCGCCAGTTGCGTGCGCACGACCTCCTGCGTTCGTCCGGCCTCGCGCTCGGCGAGGGTCTCGCCGACGCAGACGATCGGACGCAGACCGGCCTGCAGCGCGCGCGCCGCCTTGGCCGCCACCACCGCGTCGGTTTCGCCATGCAGCTGCCGTCGTTCGGAGTGCCCGACGATCACCCAGCGGCAGCCGACGTCGGCCAGCATCTCGCCCGCCACGTCGCCGGTGAACGCGCCCGCGGTCCGTTCGGACAGATCCTGCGCGCCGAGCTCCGCCGGGGCCACCGAGCGGCCGAGGGTGCACAGGTACGGAAACGGCGCGCACACCACGACGTCGCAGTGAAGCGACGCGGCCCTGGCAACGAACGCCGCGGTCCAGTCCGCATTGGACGCGAGCGAACCGTTCATCTTCCAGTTGGCCGCCACCAGAGGACGACGCTGCGCCGTCATGCCCTGCCCTCCCCGACCATTCGCTTCTCCGAGTCCGGTCCTGCGGCCAGCACGATCTTCCCGATGTGCTGGCTCGATTCCATCAGTGCGTGGGCCGCGGACGCCTGCGCGAGCGGGAACGTCCGGAACAGCATCGGCTTGATGCGACCGGCCTCGATCAGCGGCCACACGACCGTGCGCAGGCGCTGCGCGATCGCGGCCTTGAACGCGACGGAACGCGGCCGCAGCGTCGACCCGGTCACCGTCAGGCGACGCCGCAGCAGCGCGGCCAGGTCGAGCTGGGCCTTGCTGCCCCCGAGCAGCGCGATGACGGCCAGCCGGCCATCGTCGGCCAGGCATTCGATCTGCCGCGGCAGGTAGTCCCCTGCCACCATGTCGAGGATCACGTCGACACCCCGGCCGCCAGTGGCTTCCCTCGTCACCGCGACGAAGTCTTCCGTGCGGTAATTGATCGCGCGCTCCGCGCCAAGTTCCACGCAGGCGCGGCACTTCTCGTCGCTGCCCGCCGTCGCATACACGGTGTTGCCCATCGCACGGGCCAGCTGGATCGCGGCAACGCCGATGCCGCTGGTGCCGCCCTGCACCAGCAGGGTCTCGCCCGGCGCGAGTCCGGCGCGGTCGAAGACGTTGCTCCACACGGTGAAGTACGTCTCCGGCAATCCGGCCGCCTCGGCGAAGCTCAGGCCACGCGGCACCGGCAGGCACTGCGCGATCGGCGCCGCGCACAGCTCCGCGTAACCGCCGCCGGCGACGAGGGCGCACACCGCGTCCCCGACACTGAAACCGCTGCCGGCGAGATCGCCCGATTCGATCGTTCCGGCGACTTCGAGGCCGGGCAGGTCCGAGGCGCCCGGCGGCGGCGCATAGCCGCCCTTGCGCTGCAGGACATCCGGGCGATTCACACCCGCCGCCTGCACGCGGATCAGCACCTCGCCCGCGCCGGCCGCGGGTGCCGGGCGCTCGGAGAGTTGCAGCATGTCGGGCCCGCCGGGCCGGAGGATCTCGATCGCTTTCATTCAAGAGAGAGGGGCGCCGCAGCGCCCCTCCTGGCGCCCGTTCGCTACTGCTGCTGGGCAGCCGCCGCAGCGGCACCTTCGCCGGCGACAGCCTTCATCGACAGGCGCACGCGGCCCTTCTCGTCGGCCTCGATCACCTTGACCTTCACCGCCTGGCCTTCCTTCAGGTAGTCGGCGACCGCATTGACGCGCTCGTTGGCGATCTGCGAGATGTGCAGCAGGCCGTCGCGTCCCGGCAGGATCTGCACGATCGCGCCGAAGTCCAGCAGGCGCAGCACCGTGCCGTCGTAGATCTTGCCGACCTCGACCTCGGCCGTCAGCTCCATGATGCGGCGCTGGGCTTCCTTGCCCTTCTCCTGGTCGACGCTGGCGATGATCACGGTGCCGTCGTCCTCGATGTCGATCTGCGTGCCCGTTTCCTCGGTCAGCGCGCGGATCACCGCGCCGCCCTTGCCGATCACGTCCCGGATCTTCTCGGGGTTGATCTTCATCTTGATCAACCTCGGAGCGAAGGCGGACAGTTCGCCGCGCGAGGCGCCGAGCGCGTCCTGCATCTTCTGCAGGATGTGCATGCGGCCTTCCTTCGCCTGCGCCAGCGCCACGTGCATGATCTCGCGGGTGATGCCCTCGATCTTGATGTCCATCTGCAGCGCCGTGATGCCGTTGACGGTGCCCGCCACCTTGAAGTCCATGTCGCCGAGGTGGTCCTCGTCGCCGAGGATGTCGGACAGCACGGCGAACTTGTTGCCGTCCTTGATCAGGCCCATCGCGACGCCCGCGACGTGCGCCTTCAGCGGAACGCCGGCATCCATCAGGGCCAGGCAGCCGCCGCACACCGAGGCCATCGAGGACGAACCGTTCGACTCGGTGATCTCGGACACCACGCGCAGCGAATACTGGAAGTCGTCGTAGCTCGGCAGCACCGCGACCAGCGAGCGCTTGGCAAGGCGGCCGTGGCCGATCTCGCGGCGCTTCGGCGTGCCGACGCGCCCGGTCTCCCCGGTGGCGAACGGCGGCATGTTGTAGTGCATCATGAAGCGCTCGCGGTACTCGCCCATCAGCGCGTCGATGATCTGCTCGTCCTGCTTGGTGCCCAGCGTCGCGGTGACGAGCGCCTGCGTCTCGCCGCGCGTGAACAGCGCCGAGCCGTGCGTGCGCGGCAGCACCCCAAGGCGGATCTCGATCGGGCGGATGGTCCGGGTGTCGCGGCCGTCGATGCGCGGCTCGCCGCTCAGGATCTGGCCGCGGACGATCTTGGCCTGCAGGTCGAACAGGATCGAGTCGACCGCGTTGTCGTCCGCCTTCGGCTGGCCAGCGGCGGCCTCGGCCTCCAGCTGCGCCCACACTTTCGTGTAGATGTCCTTGATCTTCTGCGACCGGGCCTGCTTGTTGCGGACCTGGTAGGCGTCCTTGAGGTCCTGGCCGGCGATCTGGATCAGCTTCGCCGCCAGCGCCTCGTTCTGGGTTGCCGGCTGCCAATCCCACGCCGGCTTGCCGGCGTCGCGCACAAGTTCGTGGATTGCATTGATCGCCGCCTGCATCTGGGCGTGGCCGTGCATCACGGCGCCCAGCATCACGTCCTCCGGCAGCTGGTCCGCCTCGGACTCGACCATCAGCACCGCGCGCTCGGTCCCCGCGACGACCAGGTTGAGGCGCGAATCCTTCAGCTGCGAGGCCGTCGGGTTGGTCACGTACTGCCCGTCGACGTAGCCGACGCGGCAGGCGCCGACCGGGCCCTTGAACGGGATGCCCGACAGCGACAGCGCGGCCGACGCCCCGATCATCGCCGGGATGTCGGGGTCGATCTCGGAATCGACCGACAACACGTGGACGATCACGTGCACTTCATTGAAGAAGCCGTCCGGAAACAACGGGCGGATCGGGCGGTCGATCAGGCGCGACGTCAGGGTCTCCTTCTCCGACGGGCGACCCTCGCGCTTGAAGAATCCCCCGGGGATGCGGCCCGCGGCGTAGGTCTTCTCGATGTAGTCGACGGTCAGGGGAAAGAAGTCCTGGCCCGGCTTGGCTTCCTTG
>JAOUJD010000321.1 GCA_029883565.1 Burkholderiaceae bacterium | reverse complement strand
TCGCGCGGGCGATCCGCCTTCGCTCGTCGCCGATGCGCAGCGCATCCGCGAGGTGCTGGGCTGGACACCGAAGCTCGACGACCTCGAGACCATCGTGCGCAATCAATTGAACTGGGAACACCGCCTGCAACGTGAGCCGGAGCTGACCCGCAACTGATGCAACCGGGCTGATGTGTTCCGGCGTCCAGCCGACGTCGGGCTGGCAGGCAGCCCGTGGTATTCTCGACACCTACGGAATACCTCGCCGCGGTGGCTTCGTGACCCTACGTGCCCATGGATCTGAGCCTGTCACAACCCTGAAGCGCTGGATGCGGACGCTGCGCCACGCCGGACTGGCGTTTGTCGTTGCGTCGCTCGCCGCGTGCGGCGGCGGAGGCGGTGGCGGCAGCGGCGGGGGCGGGGGCACCCCGACGATCAGTGGCCGCATCACGTTCGATCGCGTGCCGTTCTCCAGCAATAACAACCAGGGCCTCAGTTACGCGAACACCAGCGCGCAGCCCGCGCGTGAGGTGATCGTCGAGCTGATTCCGTCGGGCGGGGGTACGGCCCTGGCTACCACGACGACCGACAGCAACGGGAACTACGTGCTCACGGCGCCGGCGAACACCAGTGCGTTCGTCCGGGCACGTGCGCAGGCGCGGCGCACCACGTCACCCGCCTTCAATCTGCGCGTTCTCAACAACACGAACTCCAACGCGCTGTACGTGCTCGATGGCGCGGTGTTCAATACGGGCAGTACGAACCTTACGAAGGACTTGAATGCCGGCTCTGGCTGGGGCGGCACCAGCTACACCGGAACGCGCGCCGCCGCGCCGTTTGCGATCCTCGACACGCTGTACGCGGCGGTCAAGTTCACGCAGGACAACGGTGCCAGTGTCGACCTGCCCGCGCTCGATGCGTACTGGAGCCCGCTCAACAATCCGAACGACGGCGATGTGAGCAGCGGTAACATCCTGTCCACGTTGTATCGGGGACCGTCTTCCGACCCGGCGGATCCGCCTCCCGGCATCTACGTGCTGGGCCTCGAAGACAACGACACCGACGAATACGACCAGCACGTCATCGCGCACGAGTTCCAGCATTACCTCGAGGACGCGATCAGTCGCACCGATACGCCCGGACGCTCGCACTCGCCCGACGAGCGGCTGGACCTGCGCCTCGCGTTCTCGGAAGGTTTTGCCAATGCTTACTCGGCGATGGTGCTGAACAACCCGGCGTATCGCGATTCGCAGGGCGCGCAACAGGGCCTCAGCTTCTCCTTCAACATGGAGAGCAACTCGGCTTCGCCCGAAGGCTGGTACAACGAGGCCTCCATCCAGTCGCTCGCGTGGGACCTTTTCGACTCGGCGGCCGATGCGCCCGACGCGATCGCCATCGGCTACAGGCCGATGTACGAGGTGTTTGCCGGGGCGCTGCGCACGACGCCGGCGATGACCAGTGTGTATCCGTTCCTCACGGCGCTGAAGGCGCGTGGCGACGTACCGAGTGCGCCGGTCAATTCGCTGGCTACTGCGCAGGACATCCGTGCGAATGACGCATGGGCCACGGGAGAGACCAACAGTGGATCGGTGCCGCAGGCGCTGCCGATCTATACGGACATCACACTCAATGCTACCCCGGTCACATTGTGCGGCAGCGTCACCGCAGGCTCGTTCAACAAGGTGGGCAACCGTCGCTTCCTGCGGTTCAACCTGAATGCGGCGCAACTGGTCGCGATCCGGGCGCAGTACACGGCCGCGGGTTCCACCGCGCCGTTCGTCCCGGATCCCGATCCGGACATCGTCCTCTGGCGCAGCGGGTTCCTCGACATCTCGGAGGAGGCCCTTCCCAACGAGGAATTGCTCACCCGTACGCTTGAGGCCGGCGAATACGTGATCGAAGTCTACGAGTGGAGCCACGTCGATCCGACATACTCGGCGTCGCAACGGCGTGGCGTCACGTGCTTCAATGTATCGGTTACGGGCTGAGGCAGCCCATTGCGAACCCCAGAGGCAGGCATGCGCATGACTTCAATGAACACCGCCTTCAGCAGCAGCGCCCGGGCGTGCCGGCGCATTGCGTTTGCGGCCGCGGCAACGCTGTTGGCTGGCACGCTGATCACCGGTTGCGGCGGTGGGGATGGCGACAAGGAAGCTGAGCACGCCGCGAAGGCCGCGAAGCGCGCCAAGGCCGAAGCGAACGACGACACTGCCACGACGGCCGCTTCGCCGCCGGCCAGCGCCGCCGAAAAGCAGTCGCGTCTCGCCGACGCCGTGGCCGACAGCAAGACGACCGCACCGGTCGACATGAAGTACGACCTGCTGGCCCGGCCCGAACTCGGAGTGCCGTTCGAAATCGAGCTGACCTTCTCGCCGCGGCTGCCGGCCGATGCGATCGAGGTCGAGATCAACGAGGCGCCGGGGCTCACGATCGTGGGCGAGAAGGTTGCGAAGTTCACGCCGGTCGAGGCGGGGCAGACGTACACGTCCAAGGTGCTGGTGCAGGGCGACAAGCCGGGCCTGTATTACGTGGGTGTCGTCGCGAAGATGTCGACTCAGGTGCAGACCGAGACGCGCGCGTTCGCGGTGCCGGTAGTGATCGGCAACCCGGCGGCGGCGCAGAAGCCGGCTGTGGCGAAGGATGTGACGGGCCAGGCGGTCCAGCCGATGCGGGCGGAGGAACCGAAGTAATTCTTCACCTCTCCCACGTCAGTGGGAGAGGTCGCGCGGAGCGCGGGTGAGGGTTCACCTCTCCCACGTCAGTGGGAGAGGTCGCGCGGAGCGCGGGTGAGGGTGTTATCAAAGGCCCTCACCCCAACCCTCTCCCGCTAAAGCGGGAGAGGGAGCAGAACGCCCTCACCCCGGCCCTCTCCCGCTGCAGCGGGAGAGGGGGCCGAAGCAGCCTCCTGCACTGCAGCAATGCCGGCC
>JAOUJD010000320.1 GCA_029883565.1 Burkholderiaceae bacterium | reverse complement strand
GAATTCCGCCTCGATGGCGAAGATGGCGGCCTTCGCGTTCAGCGTGTCGAAGATCGTCTCGACCAGCAGCAGGTCGGCGCCGCCGTCGAGCAGCCCGCGCGCCTGCTCGCCGTAGGCCGCGACCAGCTGGTCGAAGGTGACGTTGCGCGCCCCGGGATCGTTCACGTCGGGCGAGATCGACGCGGTCTTCGGCGTCGGGCCGAGCGCGCCGGCGACGAAGCGCGGCCGGTCGGGCGTCGAGAACTTCGCGCAGGCCTCGCGCGCGATCCGCGCCGCGGCGACGTTCATTTCGTAGGCGAGATGGCCGAGCCGGTAGTCGTCCTGCGCGATCGAGGTCGCGCCGAACGTGTTGGTCTCCACCAGGTCCGCGCCGGCATCGAGATACGCCTCGTGGATCTCGCGCACGATCTCCGGATGGGTCAGCACGAGCAGATCGTTGTTGCCCTTGACGTCGACGGGGTGGTCGGCCAGGCGCGCCCCGCGGAAGGCGGCCTCGTCGAGCCGGTAGCGCTGGATCATCGTGCCCATCGCGCCGTCGAGAAGCAGGATGCGGCGCGCGAGCAGGTCGCGCAGGCGGGCTTCGGTGCTGGAGGCGGCAGGCGCGGAGGCGCGAACGTCCTGTTCCGTCGGTGGGCTGCCCCCGTCAGGGATACGCGTGTTCATCGCGGGCCTTTTGGTAGGTCATGCGATTGTACGGGAGCAGCTCGCGCGCCCGCCTTGCCGCGGCTCCGTCCGATCAGCCCGTGCGTCCGCGGATCAGGTCGCTGGCGCGCTCGGCAATCATCACGACCGGGGCGTTGGTGTTGCCCGACACCAGCGTCGGCATCACCGAGGCGTCGACGACCCGCAGGCCCGCCACGCCGCGCACGCGCAGCTGCGGATCGACGACCGCCCGCTCGTCGCTGCCCATGCGGCAGGTGCCGACCGGGTGATAGATCGTGTCGGCGTGCGCGCGGATCGCGGCGCGGATCTCGTCGTCGGTGCGGACGTCCTGGAAGTACAGCTCACGCGCCGGGTTGGCGCCGTCGAACGGCGCGAACGCCGGCTGCGCGAAGATCGCTCGTACGAGCTTGAACCCGCGCACCAGTGTGTCGAGGTCGTCCTCGTCCGACAGGAAACGCGGATCGATCAGCGGCGCGTCCTGCGTGGCGCGCGAGGCCAGGCGCAGCGTGCCGCGGCTCTTCGGGCGCAGCGGGCACGAATGGCAGCTCATGCCATGGCCCCAGTGGTAGGTCCGGTTGTGGTTGTCGACCATGCCGATCACGAAATGCAGCTGCAGGTCGGGCCTGGCGAGGTCAGGGCGCGTGCGCACGAACGCGCCGGCCTCCGCGAAATTGGACGTCAGCATCCCGCGCCGCTCGCGCCGCCAGCGCCCGATCTCGCGCAGCAGCTTCCACGCGCCGACGGCGGACAGCCCGAGCAGATCGGTGTTGTCGACGCGGCGGTTGATGATGATGTCCGGGTGGTCCTGCAGGTTGTCGCCGACCGGCAGGTCGACGAGCGGCGTGATCCCGAGTTCGCGCAGGTGGACCGCCGGCCCCACGCCCGACACCATCAGCAGCTGCGGCGACTGCAGCGCGCCCGCGGCCAGCAGCACCTCGCGCCGCGCGTGCAGCTCGCGCACCTGCCCGCCCTGCACGAACCGAACGCCGACCGCGCGCCGGCCATCGAACAGGATGGCCGTTGCAAACGCACCGGTTTCGATCGAGAGGTTGGCGCGCCCGCGCGCCGGATCGAGGTACGCGCGCGCCACGCTCCAGCGCTCGCCGTTCTTCTGGGTGACCTGGTACCAGCCCACGCCCTCCTGCGTTTCGCCAGCGAAGTCGTCGTTGCGCGGCAGGCCGGCCTGTTGCGCCGCCTCGATGAACATCGCCGCGAACGGATGCGGCGACCGCAGGTCCGTGACGTTCAGGGGTCCGCCGCGGCCATGGCTGTCACCGAGACCGACGCGCTCGTTGTTCTCCGACTTCATGAAGTACGGCAGCACGTCGGTCCAGCCCCAGCCCGTCGCGCCGGCTGCCGCCCAGTCGTCGTAGTCCTCGCGCTGGCCGCGCAGGTAGACCATCGCATTGATGGAAGACGACCCGCCGAGCCCGCGGCCGCGCGGTTGATAGCCGCGCCGGCCGCCGAAACCGTCCTGGGGAACGGTCGAGAACGCCCAGTTGAACGCGTTGCGGCGGACGATGTGCACCGCCGCGCCGGTCGGGACGCGATTGAGCACACCGTCGTTGGCCCCACCCGCCTCGAGCACGGCCACGGACACCGACGGGTCCTCGCTCAGGCGGGCCGCGAGCACGCAACCTGCCGATCCGCCACCGACGACGATGTAGTCCACTTCCACCGGGTTCCCCTTTGCCCGCGGCACACCAGCCCGCGTTGTTGTCGCTTCCAGCGGAATTGTCCCGCGCCCACTCGGTCGGCCGCCCCTGCGTCCCTAGAACGGTTCCTCAAAAGAAAGCGCGACGCCGAAAAGGGGGCACCAAAGAAAACGGCGCGCCGCAGCGCGCCGTTCACATGCCGCGAGGACCGGTCAGTGGAGCACGACCGGCTGGTTCATCAGTCCCGAGAATCCCTGCAGGAACTCGTCGACCTCGTCCGACGTCGGCCCCTGTTCGATCAGTTGCTGGACGTTGCGCCGGAACACTTCGGCGTCCTGCCCGCCGAGGAAGATCTCGCGGCGCAGGTTCTTGTCCATGATCTCGTAGCCTCCGACCGCACTTTCGACGCCGGCGGCGGAACCCTCGAACTCGAACACGCAGAAGTGCGGGCTGTTGTAGATCATCGTGACTGACATTGCATGGTCCTTTCGGCGCTGGCGTCGACCTGGTCGGAAGGGTCCGTCGAGCGCCTACTTGCAATATCGGTACCGGCGCAGCCGATTCAAGTGGGTTCTGGGAATCGGCTTTCCTTATAGCTC
>JAOUJD010000319.1 GCA_029883565.1 Burkholderiaceae bacterium | reverse complement strand
CGATTCGCGCGGGACCCTGATGGAGTGGCTCTACGAGGGCCTCGGCGAGTCGTGCGCATCGTGCCTGCAGAGCCTGTACGAGAGCGGCATGCGCTACCAGGACGCAATGCTCGAGACCATCGTTACCCTCTACCACGACTTCTGGACCGAAGTGCCGGAGGTCAGCGCGATGGGCGACCCGGCCTCGTGCGGCGGACACTCCGTCCCGGTCTGCATCGGGCGCCTCCGGGCGGAGCGCCCGGCGAATCTGCAAGAAGCGATCGACCTGTTTCGCCGGCGCGCACAATTCATCGACGCCATGAACGGCCAGCTCGACCGCCTGGCGGATCCCCGCGTGCGCAGCTACATGACGTGCCGCGCGGTCATCGGTGCGCGGGTCGACTACGAACTCACGCCGGACGACCGCCGGCGCGGCCGCGGCGAGGATCGGCGGCGCAGCCAGGACTTCTTCCGGACCGAGGCCACGGTTGGCATGCGCTGAGCCGCTTCGCGGGGCCTATCTCGCGTTGGCCTGCGCTCCGGTGCTCCTCGCGGCCTGCGCCTCGGCGCCCGTCGCGCCATACTTCGGTGCCGCTCCACCCGTGCTGCTCACGACCATCGAAGACGCCGGCGTGCGCGACCTCCGTGGAAACTACCGGGCAGCCACATGCAGCCGGCTTCCGGCAACCGGACCGCAGTGCGACGACGTTCTGCTCCGCCTGCCGGGAGAAGGGGAAGCGGCCGCGGCGGCACCGCTCGGCGGTCTCGCGCAGCGCTACCGCATCGCGTTCGTGCCAGGCCTCTTTTCGGAGTGTTTCGACCGCTACGCCCGTCCGTTCGAAGACGTGCAGCGGGCGCTCGCGCAGGAAGGCTTTTCGGTCGATTACGTTCGGCTACCGGGGCGCGGCACCTCGGTCGACAATGCGCGGCATCTGGCCGATCACTTCGCGACGCTGCCCGCGGATCCGCGGCCGATCATCCTGTTCGCGTACTCGAAGGGCCTGCCCGACACGCTCGAGTTCATCGTCCGTCATCCCGACGCGTCGTCCGGCATCGCCGCCATCGTCAGCGTGGCCGGCGCCGCGAACGGCAGCCCGCTGGCCGATGACCTGAACGCCGCCTATCAAAATTGGGCCGCAACCTTCCCGCTGCCGGGTTGCGATGCCGGGTCCGGCGAGGAAATTCATGACTTGCGACGCGATGTGCGGCTCGAGTGGTGGCGCAAGCACGGCCGCGCCCTGTCGATCCCGGTCTTTGCGCTCGTGGCGGCGCCGCGGCCTGACCGGGTTTCACCCGCGACTCGCGCTACCTACCGGCAGCTCGCAAGGATCGATCCGCGCAACGACGGGAAACTGCTGGCGCAGGACCAGATCGTGCCGGGGGGCTACCTGCTCGGCTATGCCAACGCGGATCACTGGGCGGTCGCCATCCCGCTGGCCGAGAGGCTGCCATCCTTGTCCTGGGCATACAGGGACGATGTTCCGCGTGCCGCCCTCGTCCATGCTGCGATCGAGGTCGTCGCGGAGACGCTGCGGGCTGCGTCGGGCCGCTAGCCGGCGGCGCGTTCCCTTGCTCAATACAGGTCGCGGGGAAACGCCATGAAGAGCACGTCCTCGACGCGCTGCCAGAAACTGCGCGCCGGCTGCGTCGTGCGCGTCTCGCTGCCGGCGATCCAGCGAAGTTCGCCATCCGGGCCGAGCTTTACCCGCCAGGCGTTTTCCGGCCGCATGTCGCGTTCCATCGCCTCGGCGAGCGCCTGCGCCAGCCCGGGACTGTCGACGATCACGCCCATCTCGCTGTTGACGCCCCACGACCGCGGATCGAGGTTCATGGAACCGATGAAGACCCGCTCGCGGTCGATCACCATGGCCTTGACGTGCAGGCCCATGAACTCGGCCTTCGTCGGCGGCGTATCGACGAGCAGTGCCTGGACCGCGGCGTCCGAGCGCATCTCGTGCAACTCGATCCCGGCTTCCAGCAGCGGCTTGCGCCACTGCTTGTAATGGCTGTTCACCGCCGGCACGTCGTGCGACGCGAGCGAGTTGGTGAGCATCCGGATCCTCACCCCGCGCCCGGTCTGGCTGCGCATCCGCTGCACCGCGTGCTCGCCCGGAATGATGTAGGCGTTGGTGATCATCACTTCCCGGGTCGCTCCGCCGATCAGGTCGCGGATTGCTGCCGGCATGTGGTGGGTGAGCTCCTCCGGGTCCGGCGCATCGGTGTGGACTCGACTGGAACCAACGTGCATCCGCGCGGGCAACTGCGCCAGGTTCGAGCTCCAGTCCTGGCGATCGAGCGCGAACCGGGCCAGCGCCTTCGATGATTCGAGCTTCCTGCGGGCCTGAGCATTGCTGAGCCGCAGGTCCTCCGGCGACGACGCGATCGCCAGTGCCTTGACCGGCACCACCCACTCGCTGTTCCAGAAGCGGTCGAACACGCCGGACGCCTGGCGGGCCACGTGCCCGATCCCGAGCACGTCCATGTCGCGGAAGTTGAACTCGGCAGAGAGGCCGAAGTACTCGTTGCCGACGTTGCGGCCACCGACGATCGCCGCCCGGTTGTCCGCCACGAGCAGCTTGTTGTGCATCCGATGGTTGATCCGCTCCATCCGGCTCAGCATCTCGATCGCGCGGCCGCCCAGGGATCGCGTGCGCCACGCGTTGAACAGCCGGATCTCGATGTTGGGATGCGCGTCGATCAGCGCGGCCGCGGTGTCGCGCAGCTTCGGGTGCGAGCCATCTTCGAGGATCGTCGACAGGTCGTCGAGGATGATCCGCACCCTCACCCCGCGGTCCGCCGCCTCAATGACGCGCTTCATCAGCAGGTCGCCGCTGTCGTCGCCCCACCATACGTAGTACTGCAGGTCGAGCGAATGGCGCGCCGAGTCGATTAGCGCAAGGCGCCAGCGCAACCCGTCCTCGTTTGCCTCGAGCAGGGCGAACCCCGACTGG
>JAOUJD010000318.1 GCA_029883565.1 Burkholderiaceae bacterium | reverse complement strand
GGCAGCACGAGATCGCCGGCGAACACGATGCCGGCGTCGGTCATGAACGGCAGGTTGTAGCCGCCGAGGAACAGCGTCGTGAACAGCGCCGCGACGATGGCGATCTCGATGAACTCGGCGAACATGAAGAGGCCCATCTTCATCGCGCTGTACTCGGTGTAGAAGCCGGCGATGAGCTCCGACTCCGCCTCCGGCAGGTCGAACGGGATGCGCTTGTTCTCGGCGATCGCGGCGGCGAGGAACAGCGCCGCGGCGAACGGCTGGAGAAAGATCCCCCAACCGGGCAGGAACCCCAGCAGCGTGGCCGATTGCTGCTGGACGATCGTGGTGAGGTCGACCGTGCCGTAGATGAGGATCAGGCCCAGCACGGTCAGCCCCATGACGAGCTCGTAGGAGATCATCTGCGAGCCCGCGCGCACCGCGCCCAGCATCGAGAACTTGTTCGACGACGACCAGCCCGCGAGCATCGCGCCGATGATCGACATTCCGCCGAAGGCGAACACGATCAGGAGCCCCGCGTCGAGCCGGGCGATCTGCATCGCATAGGTCCTGTCGCCGAACCACTCGGACGCGGCGGGAAAGGCCGAGAGGAGCTTGCCCGGATCGAGCGCGCCGCCGAACGGGATGACGGCGAAGACCAGCAGCACGGGCGTGAACACCACCCACGGCGCGATGGCGTAGGCGACCCGATCGTAGGAGTTCGGCTTCCAGTCCTCCTTCAGCAGCATCTTGAGGCCGTCGGCGACGCCGTGGAACAGCCCCAGCCATATCATCTTGTACTGCGTGAACGGGATGCGGATGTACGCACGGTTGGCGCCGATGCGATCCGCCATCACGGCGGCCTGCTTGCGCTCGACCCACGTCAGGATCGTGCCGAATCCCATCAGCACCGAAACCGCGTAGCCGATGTAGATCGCGTAGATGACCAGATCCTGGGTCATGATTTCGGCGTCCCGGTCAGTGCGGCGAACACCGCCTCGGCATCGACCACGCCGGGCTTCCTGGCGAAACAGGGCTCGAATCCGCTGACGACCCCTTCGAAATTGGTGTAGTGCCCCGCACGCTCGGTCTGGAGGCTCACCGGGAAGAACACGTCGGCGTGCCCGTTCTCCGGCTGGAGATAGGCGTTGAGGAAGATGATCCTCGCGTTGGCGGGCAGTTGCGCGAAGGGGAAGCCTTCGCCCCAGACCAGCACGAGGTCGGTCTCCGTCGGGAACGCGGCCGGCGCATCGCCGAAAAGTCCGCGGGCCGCCGTCGTGTTCGGATTCTTGTCCGCGCGGATCAGCAGGTCGTCCTCGATGGGCTCGCCTGGCTCGGGCGAACAGTCCGATTTGACGAACGCCGCCAGGCGGCCGGAGAACGCCTTCGCGAACGCCGCCAGTTCCTCGTTCGAGCCCCAGGACGAGACCAGCGCCACCGGATGCCTCGCGGCGGCGATGAGCCGGCGGGCAGCGTCGAGCGCCGCGTCCAGTTCCACGGGCTTGCCCTTCAGCATGGGCTCTTCCGCGCGCGGACGCTCGAAGATCCGGGCGAGGTCGCGCCCCTTGTTGCAGATCCACGGGCCGTTCACTGCGGGATTCTCGAGCGGGGTCACGCGGGCGATGCTGGCATTCTGCTTCGGATCCAGCGCCTTCAGCTGCCACGTCGGCTTCCGGTGCCAGATATTGACCGCGCACCCGCGGGCGCAGCCCGGGCAGACCGACGGCGTCGGCTGCAGGTACCAGACCCGGGCCTTGTACAGAAACTGCCGCGACAGCAGCGCGCCGACCGGGCAGATGTCGATGACGTTGTCCGAATACGGGTCGCGGTCGAGCGCGCCGTCCTCGCTGGCCCGCACCAGCGACTCGTCGCCGCGATGCTTGATTCCCAGTGCGCAGGATTTCGAGATCTCGTGCGTGAAGCGCACGCAGCGGGAGCAGAGGATGCAGCGCTCGTTGTCGAGCACGATGCGCTCGGACAGATCGTGGAACTTGGTCGACGGGACCTTGGGCTCGTGCGAGATCGACGGCGTGCCGTTGTAGGCGTAGTGATAGTCCTGCAGCGAGCACTCGCCGGCCTTGTCGCAGATGCCGCAGTCGACCGGATGATTGAGGGTGAGGAACTGCATCACCATCTTGCGGTGCGCCTGCACGAGATCCGAATCGGTGAACACGCGCAGCCCTTCGGTCACCGGCATGTTGCACGCGATCTCCACCCAGCTGCGGCCCTCGACCTGCACCACGCAGATCCGGCAGTTGCCGGCGACCGACAGCTTCGGATGCCAGCAGAAGTACGGGATGAAGTGCCCGCTCGCCCGCGCGGCCTCCAGTACGGACTGATTCTCCGCGGCCTGCACCGAATGCCCGTTGATGAAGATCTCAGGCATGCGCGACGACCTCGAGATTGCCGTCGAACCGCGAGCGCTTCTGGGTGATGAAGTGCTCGAACTCGTCGCGGTACTTGTCGAGGATGCCGATCGCCGCGTACCCGGCGGCGTCGCCCATCCCGCAGATCGTGTTGCCGTCGTTCCAGCGCGAGATCTGGTACAGCTGGTCGATGTCCCCGGGCCGGCCGCTGCCCGCGACGATGCGGTCGATGATCCGGTGCATCCAGCCCATGCCCTCGCGGCAGGGCGTGCACTGGCCGCAGGACTCGTGATGATAGAAGCGCAGCAGCACCTGAAGCAGCCGCACCATGCAGGTGCCTTCGGCGATGACGATCATGCCGCCGGAGCCCAGCGACGAGCCGGCCGCGCTGAGCGACGCGTGGTCGTAGGTGACGGACTCGATCTCCGCGGCGGTCAGTACCTTGGTGGAGATGCCGCCCGGGATGATGCACTTGAGCTTCGCGCCGGGCATCATGCCGCCGCAGTCCTCGAACAGGAACTTCTTGAGCGGGTAGCCGTGCTCGACCTCGTAGACGCCCGGGCGCGCGATGTGACCGGAGATCGAGACGAGCTGCGTGCCCGGGCTCTTCG
>JAOUJD010000317.1 GCA_029883565.1 Burkholderiaceae bacterium | reverse complement strand
CGTAGGCCCGCTGGCGCAGGTCGCGCCGGTCCGAGAACGTGAGGAACGGCACCACCAGCGAACGGCTGGTCGTGATCGCCCATGCATCGGGGCGTCCGCGTTCCGTCGCCGCGCTCCGCGCCGCGTCCCGCACCGACGCCGGCAGCCCGGCCAGGTCCTGTTCTGTCGCGAGCCACAGCACCCAGCCGGCTTCGTCCGCCAGCACGTTCTGGGAGAAGGTGGTGTGCAGCTCAGCAAGGCGCTCGACGATCCCCGCCAGGCGCGGCTTTGCCTGCTCGTCGAGCCGCGCCCCCGCGAGCACGAAGTCGAGGTGCACGCGGTCGAGCAGCCGGCGCTGCTCGTCACCCAGGCCGAGCGTGTCTCTTGCGGCACTCAGCGCGTCGACGCGTGCGAACAGGCGGGCATTCAAATGGATCGCGCTTTCATGCGCCGCCAGCTTCGGCGCGACCTCGCGCTCGACGGCCTGCAGGGCCGGAGAGGTCTCGGACGACGTCAGGTTGAAGAACAGTTGCGCAATCGCAGTCAACCGCCGGCCACTGCGATCGAGCGCCACGACCGTGTTGTCGAACGACGGCGCCTCGGCGGCATCGGCGATCGCGTCGACCTCCGCCGCGTGCTCTGCCATCGCGACCTCGAACGCGGGCGCGAAATGTTCTGCACGGATGCGCTCGAATGGCGGCAACTGAAAGGGGGTTTCCCACGGCTGCAGCAAGGGATTGGCGTGTTGAAGCATCGTCGGACCTCGGGCGCGGGGCAGAAACGATACCTGATCCGGCCGGCGAATCGTCGCCGCTTCGCGACACGGCGCGGCGCTCGGCGGAACGCCGCGACACGGGCTATGCTCGACGTGCCACGTCACCGGAGCCGACCATGAGTTCACCAATGCCGCCCGCGGGCGCGGGGCCGTCCGATTCGCTCGTGACCACCGCGCACGTCGTGTACGCGCTGCATACGCTGGGCCTCGTGATCGGCGCCTTCGGCACGGCGTCGGTGCTCGGCGCCTTCCTGTTCGGATGGCCTTCGATCATCGCCGTGATCATCAACTACGTGAAGCGCTCCGAGGTGCGCGGCACCTGGCTCGAGTCGCATTTCTCGTGGCAGATCCGCACCTTCTGGTGGGCGCTGCTGTGGGCGATCATCGTCGCCATCGTCGGGACCGTCCTGGCCGTCGTCGTGGTCGGCGTGGCGATCTGGATCATCGGCTTCTTCGCGCTCGGGGTCTGGGCGATCTACCGGATCGCACGCGGGTGGCTGCGCCTCAAGGATCTCAAGCCGATGCCGGTCTAGCCGCACTCTCGCAGGCCACGTGGCCGCCGTGGGTATGGCGCAAGCACCGCCGCACTGAATGATTGAGGGCCCGACAGGCGCGGTGCTACTCTCGCGCCCACCCAAACGCCCGGGTCGACCGGGCGTCCGCCGGGCGGGCCCACAAAGCGCGCGCCGGTTGCCGGCAGGAGCGAACCACGCTCGATTGCCGCGCTCCCAAGAACACGATTTTTGGCAGGAGCCAAGATGAACGCGCCTCTACCCGACGCCGTCCGCCGTGCACTGGCGGAGGTCACCCTCGACGACAAGTGGACCCTGGACCGCGGCCGCGCCTACATGAGCGGCACGCAGGCCCTGATCCGTCTCGCGATGCTGCAGCACCAGCGCGACGCGCTGGCCGGATTGAACACGGCGGGCTTCATCAGCGGCTATCGCGGCTCTCCGCTGGGCAGCATCGACCAGACCGCATGGAAGGCGCGCAAGCATCTCGAACGCAGCAACGTGCGGTTCCAGCCGGGACTGAACGAAGACCTCGCCGCCACCTCCGTATGGGGAACGCAGCAGCTCAACATGTTCGAGGGGGCGAAGGTCGATGGCGTGTATGCCATGTGGTACGGCAAGGGGCCCGGGGTGGACCGCTGCGGCGACGTCTTCAAGCACGCCAACGCCGCGGGGACGAGCCGGCACGGCGGCGTGCTCGCGCTCGCGGGCGACGACCACGGCGCGAAGTCGTCGACGCTGCCACACCAGTCCGACCACATCTTCAAGGCCTGCATGATGCCGGTGCTGTACCCGGCCACCGTGCAGGAGTACCTCGACCTCGGCCTGCATGGCTTCGCGATGAGCCGCTATGCGGGCGTCTGGGTCGGAATGAAGACGGTGACCGAGGTGGTGGAAGCCTCGGCCTCGGTCATCGTCGATCCCGAGCGCGTCGAAACGCTGCTGCCCCCCGACTTCGCAATGCCGCCTGGCGGCCTGAACATCCGCTGGCCCGACGGCGCCCTCGAGATGGAAGCGCGCCTGCTCGACTACAAGCTCTACGCTGCGCTCGCCTACTGCCGCGCCAACAGGCTGAACCAAACGGTCATCGATTCGCCGCACGCTCGCTTCGGCATCGTGGCGAGCGGCAAGGCCTACCTCGACACGCGTCAGGCGCTGTCGGACCTCGGCCTCGACGAGGCGACCTGCCGCGACATCGGCGTGCGGCTGTTCAAGTGCGGCATGGTCTGGCCGCTCGAGGCCACCGCGATCCGCGGTTTCGCGGAAGGGCTGGAAGAGATCCTCGTGGTCGAGGAAAAGCGCCAGCTGGTCGAATACCAGTTGAAGGAAGAGCTGTTCTCCTGGATCGGAACGGGCAAGCGCATCCCGCGGGTGATCGGCAAGTTCGACGAGAAGGACGGCGGCGAGTGGGCGGTGCCGCGGGGCGACTGGATCCTTCCCGCAGCCTACGAGTTCTCGCCGGCGATCGTCGCCAAGGCGATCGCGCAGCGCATCGGCAAGCTCGAGCTGCCGACGGACATCCGCGCGCGCATGCAGGCGCGGCTCGCGATGATCGACGCCAAGGAGAAGGCGCTTGCCCGCCCGCGCGTCGTCGCGGAGCGCAAGCCATGGTTCTGCTCGGGCTGCCCCCACAACACCTCGACCAGGCTGCCCGAGGGATCGCGCGCCATGGCCGGCATCGGCTGTCACTACATGGTCGTGTGGATGGACC
>JAOUJD010000073.1 GCA_029883565.1 Burkholderiaceae bacterium | reverse complement strand
GATGAACACGGACTGGGGCGTTTCGCCGGTCCGGGTCAGGCCGACCGCCGCCAGCATGTTGTCCAGCAGCTTCCCGGCCTGTCCCACGAACGGCTCGCCGCGTGCGTCCTCTTCAGCGCCCGGGGCTTCGCCGACCAGCATCCACTCGGCGTGCCGGTAGCCGGCGCCGAAGACCGCCTGCTTGCGTGTCCTGCCCAGCGGACACGCCGCGCACTGGGCCGCTTCCAGCGCCAGTTCGTCCCAGTCGAGTCTCGCGATGCGCGCGGTCCGCGGTTCCGCGGGGTCGGCGTTCCGGGCGCGCGGCACGTCGCGCGGCTGCCATGCCGGGCCCAGCCCCATGGCCTGCCACATGCGCAGCCGTCGCTCGTCGAGGGTCACAGCGCGATCCTCATCACGATCGCATCCTCGCGTCCGCTGTGCGCCGGGTAATAGCCGCGCCGGACGCCGATGCGCTCGAACCCGTAGCGCTCGTACAGCCTGAGCGCCGCTGCGTTGCTCGGTCGCACCTCGAGCAGCATCGTTCGCGCGCCGTACCCGCGCGCGACGTCCGCCATCCATTCGAGCGTGCGCCAGCCCAGTCCCGTGCGCTGCGCCTCGTGCGCGACGCTCAGGTTCAGGAGGTGCGCCTCGTCGAGCGCGATCATCATCACGCTGTAGGCAGCGACGGCTCCGCCTGCGTCGCGCAGCACCCAGGCGCTGTAGCCGGCGCGCAGGGCGTCGAGGAAATTTCCGTGGGTCCACGGAAACGGATAGATCTTCCTTTCAGCGAGGACCACCTGATCGAGGTCGGCAGCCGTCATCGGCGCGTAGCGTCCGGCACCGGCCCGCGGCAGCGCGCTCATGCGGCCACCCTGCGCCGGCGTTCCTCGATGGTCAGCGCGACGTTGTCGCGCACGTAGACTGGCATCGCCTCGGCCGCCGTCACGACGCGCCCCAGCCCAAGATCGATGCGCGCCAGCCGGGCCATGGCCCCGGCCGTCGCCCGCACCGCCGTCAGCCGTTCGATCGCCGGCTGCGTGTCCCAGGCTGCGCCACGGATCACGAGATCGTCGCCGGCCACGAGTTCGACCGCGGATTCGCGCGCGATTCGCGGCAACTCGGCCGGAACCTCGAGGGCGGGCGCTCTGAGTTCGGATACCTCGTCGTCGTTTCGGTAGGCTGCGCAGTAAGCCTCGTGCATCCGGGCGTCGATGGCGATGAGCACGCTGCTACGGTGCGGTCGCTCGGCGAACGCCGATGCCGCCAGCGCGCGCAGGTTGCCAATGCCCGCCACCGGTCGCCTGCAACCGTAGGCGAGTCCCTGCACCACCCCGCAGGCGATCCGCAAGCCGGTGAAAGAACCGGGACCGGCGCCAAACGCGAAGAGGTCGACGTCCGACAGCCGCACTGCGCCCTCGGCGAGCACGGAATCGATCATCGGCAGCGCCCTCTCCGAGTGCCGCTGCCCGACCGGCTCGCAGCGCTCGACCAGGCGGTCGCCGTACAGCAGGGCGACCGAGCACCGTTCGGTGGCGGTGTCGAGAGCGAGGATGGTGGCAGCGGGCATGCATGGCCGCCGCGCGGACTTCCGCGACGGCGCTAGGAACGTTGGTCGATTCTAGCGAAGCAGCCGTCTTGCACGCCGGACCGGCGCGACGCGAACCGGCTCCGCCGTGCAGGCGACGCAGTCAGCGCCCGCGTCCGCGCTCGCCCCGGCCCCCACCCTTGTCGCTGGTATCGCCCCGCTCGGGAGCGCGGTACAGGTCGCGTTGCGCGTCGCGAATCTGCTCGCGCAACCGCTGCCGCTCCTCCGGCGTCAACTGGTGCATGGGCGCATGTGGCGGCGGGCCGCCCTGCGGGCGCGTGACGGGCCCCGGTTCGACGAAACGCTGTCGCATCGCTTCGCGCTGCTCGGGGCTCATGTGGCGCCTCATGTCCTGCCGTTGCTCGGGTGGCAAGCGACGCAGCATCATCTCCTGCTGCTCCGGCGACAGCCGTTGCCACATGTCGCGCCGCTGGTCCGTGGAGAACCCCTCCCACGCGCGCCGGCGCTCGTCCTGGGAACGTGCATTGCGCCAGGCCTCGCGCTGCTCCGGTGACATCCGATCCCACATGTCGCGGCGCTGCTCCGGGCTCAGGCGAAGCCTCTGGCCCGGGTCCACACCGATGCCCGCGGCCAGCCCGCTGCCGGCCTGGGCGGCGAGGACGACGCAGGCAAGGAAGCGCGCGATGGCGAGAGCACCCGATCGGGAGAAACGCGAGGTCATGGCATGCATGCTATTGCGCCGGCTGGCGGCAAGTAAGGATTCTCCACGCAACCGATGGGACTGCCGCGTAAATTCTGTAACACTTTGTGTGGGCGGGGGCGGCCCGAGGCCGCGCCGCCTAGGATCGCCCCAAACGATGCACTGCCGACCCAATGACGCGTAACGGTCCGAACAAGATCCTGGTGGTCGACGACGACGCCCGTCTGCGCGACCTGCTGCGCCGCTACCTCGGCGAAAACGGCTTTTCGGTCGTTACAGCCGACGGCGCGCAGTCCATGAACCGGTTGTGGATGCGCGAGCGGTACGACCTTCTGATCCTGGATCTGATGATGCCGGGCGAGGACGGCCTGTCGATCATGCGCCGCCTGCGTGGCGCCGGAGACACCACCCCGATCATCATGCTGACGGCCAAGGGGGAGGACGTCGACCGCATCGTCGGACTCGAGCTCGGTGCCGACGACTACCTGCCGAAGCCCTTCAACCCGCGCGAGCTGCTGGCCCGCATCAGCGCCGTACTGCGCCGGCGCACGCCCGACGACGTTCCGGGCGCGCCGCTGGCCGACGGCAAGCCGGTCGAGTTCGGCGGCTTCGTGCTCGACCTCGTGACGCGGACCCTCACGAAAGACGGCCAGGATGTCGCGCTGACCACCGGCGAATTCGCCGTGCTGAAGGCGTTCGCACGCCATCCGCGCGTGCCGCTGTCCCGCGAGAAGCTGATGGAGATGGCGCGCGGCCGCGAGTACGAGGCGTTCGACCGCAGCCTCGACGTGCAGATCTCGCGCCTGCGCAAGCTGGTCGAGCCGGATCCCTCCAAGCCCCGGTACATCCAGACGGTCTGGGGCCTGGGCTACGTGTTCATTCCCGACGGACAGGCCTAGGCGAGCGATGGACCGCCTCACGTGGCGTTCGCCTTCGCTCTTCTGGCGGACGCTGCTCCTCGTCCTGCTGCTGATCGTCGCCAGCCTCGGGGCGTGGATCCAGAGCTTCCGCGTGTTCGAGCGCGCGCCGCGCGCGCAGACGATCGCGCAGCAGGTGGTTTCGGTCGTCAACATCACGCGCGCGGCGCTGCTGTATTCCGATCCCTTCGTAAGGCGCGACCTGCTGGCCGAACTTGCCGCGAACGAAGGAGTGCGGATCTATCCCCTGGAGCCGACCGACGAAGTCGAGCCGCTGCCGGACGCGCCCCTGATCAAGCTGGTCGAAGGAACCATCGCCAGCAAGCTCGGGCCCGGGACGCGCGTCGCGGCGCGAGTCAACGGAACGCGCGGCCTGTGGGTGAGCCTCGACATCGAGGACGACCGGTACTGGGTGTTCCTGGACCGCGATCCGGCGGCGCGTACCTACGGCACGCAGTGGATCGGCTGGGCCGCGGTGGCGCTGGTGCTGTCGCTGATCGGTGCCGTCGTCATCACGCGCCTGATCAACCGGCCGCTCGCCAGGTTGTCGCAGGCAGCCGCCGAGCTCGGCAGCGGACGGTCCCCCGCCGCGTTGCCGGAGGTGGGCCCGGTGGAAATCCGCACCGTCAACGAGAACTTCAACCGCATGGTGGCCGACCTGGGAAAGCTCGAAGCCGACCGCGCGGTCCTGCTCGCCGGCATCTCGCACGATCTGCGCACGCCGCTGGCGCGCCTGCGACTGGAACTCGAAATGGCACAAGTGCCCGACGTCGCGCGCGGGGCGATGGTTGGCGACATCGAACAGATCGACAACATCGTCCGCCAGTTCCTCGACTACGCCCGCAAGGCACCGCAAGCTCCGGCCGAGGACATCGATCTGGCGTTGCTCATCGAGTCCGCCGTGCGACGCGCGCGCATCGACGCCCAGCCGGCGTCGCACGTCGATCTGCGTCTGGCGCAGCACCTGAAGGTGCGCGGCCACCGGACCGAACTGGACCGAGCGCTCGACAACCTGCTCACGAACGCCGTGCGCTACGGGCGCGCTGCAGAGTCGGGCGTCCTGAGCATCACCGTCAGCCTGGCGCGCCATGACGACTTCGCGATCGTCGGTGTCGCTGACCACGGACCGGGCGTGCCGTCCGACCAGATCGAGCGCCTGATGCGCCCGTTCGAGCGCGGGGAAGCGGCGCGCTCGGGAAGCGGGGGCGCCGGGCTGGGGCTGCCGATCGTGGACCGAATCGCGCGCATGCACGGAGGCAGCCTGCGCCTGCTGACCAATCCGCCGCACGGCCTGCGCGCCGAACTGGCGTTGCCCGCGCAGCCGGCCTGACGGAGCGGACCCTCAGTCGGCGATCAGCAGGACCACCGCGTACGCGGCGATCCCCTCCCCGCGGCCGGTAAACCCGAGCTTCTCGCTCGTCTTGCCCTTGACGTTGACGGACGCGACGTCGACTGCGCAGTCGCTCGCGATGCCGGCGCACATCGCAGGCACGTATGGAGCGATCTTCGGCTGCTCGGCCACTACGGTGGCGTCGACATTGCCTACCCGCCAACCCGCGGCCGTAACGCGCTCCAGCGCAGCGCGCAGGAGCACGCGGCTGTCGGCATCCTCGAACTGCGGGTCGGTATCGGGAAACAGCGTGCCGATATCGCCCAGCCCCGCCGCCCCGAGAAGCGCATCGGTGATCGCGTGCAGCAGCACGTCGGCGTCCGAGTGTCCGAGCAGGCCGCGCGCGTGCGGAATGTCGACCCCGCCCAGCACGAGCCGTCGGCCGCCCGCGAGAGCGTGAACATCGAAACCCTGTCCGACCCGGATCTTCATGGAATGGCTCCGTTGAGCGTTAGAGCCGGCGCTGCGCGGCCAGGATGGCGGTGGCGAGGACGAGGTCCCCCGGCGTTGTCACCTTGAGGTTGGCCGACCCTCCCGGCACCAGGCGCGGGGTGTGGCCGGCACGCTCCATGGCGCTCGACTCGTCAGTGATGTCGGCCAGCGATCCCGTCGCCAAGGCCGCGCGCAGGGAAGCGAAGCGAAACAGCTGCGGCGTCTGCGCGCACCACAGTCCGGTCCGGTCGAGCGTGATGCCGGCCCGCCCTTCTTCGCCGCGTTTCAGCGTGTCCGCGAGTGGAACGGCGAGCAGGCCGCCGTCGTCATCCGCGCCAGCCTCGTCGATCAGGCGGGCAAGTTCGGAGCCGCTGAGGCACGGCCGCGCGGCGTCGTGCACCAGGACGCGGTCGTTGTCGTCGTACCGGCCGGCCACTGCCATCAGGCCGTTGCGCACGCTCTCCGCCCTCGTCGCACCGCCGACCGGCAGGAACTCCACCCGCTCGTCGCCGGCGCGAATCTGCTGCCAGCGAGCATCGGACTGCGCAACGATCACGAACAGGCGATCGATCCTCGCATCCCCGAGCATCGCCTGGATCGAGTGCTCGAGCATGGTCTTGCTGCCCAGCATCAGGTACTGCTTCGGCCCCGCGGCGCTTCCCATGCGCGCGCCCATCCCGGCCGCGGGAATCAGCCCGAAGTAACGAACGGAATGGCGCAACTTGGTTCTCGGTCGGGGTCTCGTCAACAGTCGTTCGTATAATAGCGACCGCGTTCGGCAGCTCCTGGGCGTTGCTCGGCTGCCGACGTTTTTTTGTGAATCAGGAAGTCATCCTTGCCGCGCCCGCAGCACGCCTGTCGGGCATCTCTCCGCTGACCCTTCCGTCCGCAGGGAGTCGGCTTGCCATCGCCCGGCCGCCTGGCTCCGGCGACGCCCTGCTTCTCGCGACAGTGGCGTGGGCCGCGCGCGCGGCCCATCGGCTCGTCGTCGTCATCGCCGCCGACGCCCTCGATGCACACCGCCTGGTCGACGAGATCCGCTACTTCGCGCCTACCCTCGCGGTCCGACCCCTTCCGGACTGGGAGACGCTGCCATATGACACGCTCTCGCCGCACCAGGACCTCGTCTCCGAGCGCCTGGAGACGCTGTACCGACTGAGCCAGCCGGGGGCTGGAGACATCGACGTGCTCGTGGCGCCGGCCACGACCGCGCTGCACCGACTGGCGCCGCCGCAGTACGTCGCGGGTCACACCTTCTTTTTCAGGCAGGGCGAGAAGATCGATTCCGAGGCGCTGCGCAGCCGGCTCGTGTTCGCCGGCTA
Source organism: Burkholderiaceae bacterium (assembly GCA_029883565.1). Classification (GTDB taxonomy): domain Bacteria; phylum Pseudomonadota; class Gammaproteobacteria; order Burkholderiales; family Burkholderiaceae_F; genus JAOUJD01. The sequence goes on along the minus strand of JAOUJD010000073.1, from coordinate 5,714 downwards.
CCAGCACGTGTCGCAGGTCGTGGCGCCGGGAGAGTTCGCGATCCGTGGCGGGCTGCTGGACCTCTTTCCGATGGGCTCCACGCTGCCCTACCGCCTCGACCTGCTCGACGACCAGCTCGATTCGATCCGCGCCTTCGACCCCGACACGCAGCGCGGCCTGTACCCCGTCGCTGATATCCGGCTGCTGCCCGGGCGCGAGTTTCCGCTCGACGAAGCGGCACGCCAGGCCTTCCGCCGCCGCTGGCGCGATCGCATCGAAGGCGATCCGAGCCGCGCGAGCGTCTACAAGGACGTCGGCAGCGGCATTGCATCGCAGGGCATCGAGTACTACCTGCCGCTGTTCTTCGACCAGACGTCGACCTTGTTCGACTACCTGCCTGAGGGCGCGGTCATCGCGCTGCACGGGCCGATCGAAAGCGCGATCCAGCGGTTCTGGAATGAAACCAGCGAGCGCCATCGTTTCCTGGCCCGCGATGCGGCGCGTCCCATCCTGCCTCCGGCTGACCTGTTCCTGAGCGCCGAGGCCTTCTTCACGCGCGCCGGATCCCACGGGCGAATCGCGCTGGGCGAAGGCTTGCACGACGACTTCGACTCCCTGCCGCCGCTGGCCGTCGAGCGCCGCGCGGAAGACCCGGTGCAGCGACTGCGCCGCTACTCGGAAGACTTCGACGGCCGGGTGCTGGTTGTCGCCGACTCGGCAGGACGGCGCGAAACCATCGGCCAGATGTTCAACGAATACCAGCTGCAGCACGCGGACAACGCCGACTTCGCCGCCTTCGCGGCGGCGGACGCGCCGCTCGCGCTTGGAGTGGCGCCGCTGCACGAGGGCTTCGTGCTGCGCGAGGCGCGCCTCGCGGTCATCACGGAGACGGAGCTGTACGCGGCGAGTCCGCGCCGGTTGCGCGGCAAGCAGCGCGAACGGACGTCGAACGTCGAGGCAATGATCCGGGACCTCGCCGAGCTGCGCGTCGGCGATCCGGTCGTTCACGTGGAGCACGGCATCGGGCGCTACCTCGGCCTGCAGACCATGGACCTCGGCGCCGGCGACACGGAGTTCCTGCACCTCGAATACGCGAGCGAGGCGACGCTGTACGTCCCGGTCGCCCAGCTGCACCTGATCAGCCGCTACAGCGGCGCCGATCCCGATGCGGCGCCGCTGCACCAGCTGGGCGGCGCGGACTGGGACAAGGCGCGCCGCCGCGCCGCGAAGCAGGTGCGCGACACCGCCGCCGAACTGCTGAACCTGTACGCGCTGCGCGCTGCGCGCAAGGGCCACGCCTTCGAGTTCAGGGCGCACGACTACGAGGCCTTCGCCGAGGGCTTCGGCTTCGAGGAGACACCGGACCAGCAGGCGGCGATCGACGCTGTGCTCAAGGACATGGGTGCCAGCTTTCCGATGGACCGGCTGGTGTGCGGGGATGTCGGCTTCGGCAAGACCGAGGTCGCGCTGCGCGCCACGTTCGCGGCGGTGGCCGGGGGCCGGCAGGTCGCGGTGCTGTGCCCCACCACGCTGCTTGCCGAGCAGCACGTGCAGACCTTCCGCGACCGCTTCGCCGAGTGGCCGGTGAGGATCGTCGAACTGTCGCGTTTCCGGTCGGCGAAGGAAGTCGACGAGGCGGCGGCGGGCATCGCGAGCGGAGCAGTCGACATCGTCATCGGCACGCACAGGATCCTTTCCGAGAACATTCGCTTCGCTCGGCTCGGCCTGGTGATCATCGACGAGGAGCACCGCTTCGGGGTCCGCCAGAAGGAACGCCTGAAGGCGCTGCGTTCCGAGGTCGACGTGCTGACGCTCACCGCCACGCCGATACCGCGCACCCTCGCCCTGTCGCTCGAGGGCATCCGCGACTTCTCCGTGATCGCGACCGCCCCGCAGCGCCGCCTGGCGATCAGGACATTCGTTCGCAAGGAGTCGTCCAGCCTCGTGCGCGAGGCCGTCCTGCGCGAACTGAAGCGCGGCGGGCAGGTCTACTTCCTGCACAACGAGGTCGAGACCATCGAGAACCGCCGCGCGCGCCTCGCCGAGCTGCTGCCGGAGGCGCGCATCCAGATCGCGCACGGACAGATGCCCGAGCGCGACCTCGAGCGGGTGATGCACGACTTCTACCAGCAGCGCTTCAACGTCCTGCTGTGCACGACGATCATCGAGACCGGCATCGACGTCCCGACGGCCAACACGATCGTCATCCACCGCGCCGACAAGTTCGGCCTTGCGCAACTGCACCAGCTGCGCGGTCGCGTCGGCCGCTCGCACCACCAGGCGTATGCGTATCTGCTGGTGCCGGACGAAGGCGGCCTCACGAAGAATGCGGAAAAGCGGCTGGAGGCGATCCAGAACCTCGAGGAGCTGGGCAGCGGCTTCTATCTGGCGATGCACGACCTCGAGATCCGCGGCGCGGGCGAGGTTCTCGGGGAGAGCCAGAGCGGCAACATGCAGGAGGTCGGCTTCGACCTGTACTCGCAGATGCTCAACGCCGCCGTGCGGGCTCTGCGCTCGGGGCGCGAGCCCGATCTCCTTGCGCCCCTGGCTGCGGTCACCGAGATCAACCTGCACGTGCCGGCGCTGCTTCCGCCCGACTACGTGAACGACGTGCACCAGCGCCTTTCGATGTACAAGAAGCTGGCGAGCTGCGACGACGAGGACGAGCTGGTGCGGCTGCAGGAGGAACTTGTCGATCGCTACGGCAAGCTGCCCGCGCCCGGCAAGGCCCTGCTCGACACCCACCGGCTGCGCCTGCTTGCCGGTCCGCTGGGGGCGAAGAAGATCGACGCGTCGGGCGAGGCGATCGTCATCCACTTCGTGCCTGAGCCGCCGTTCGAGACCGCGAAGCTGATCGAACTGCTGCAGAAGTCGCGGACCATGCGTCTGTCAGGCCCCGCCAAGCTGCGCATCGACGAGAAGACGGCGACGCTCGAGGCGCGCATCGCCCGTTTGCGCGAGGTCCTGCGCGCGCTGCAGTAGAAGGCCCGCGGGCGCTGGCGCCCGGGCGCGCGACGGCCAAAGGTTCTCTACACTCGCATCCCCATGAAAGATCTCGTCGTGCAGGGACCCCAGGTGTCCTCCGAGGCGCTCGACACCTTCAAGGTCGTGTGCAATCCCGAACGCATCACTGCCGCCGCGCACTCGGCGCGATGCGTCGGCGTGCGCGACGACGCCGAAACGCGCAAGGCGGTCGCCGGCCTTGCCAGCTACTGGAAGCTCGACGCTGCCTTCGTCGATCCCGCCGCGACGCTCACCGACTACCGGTTGCTGGCGCTGGACATGGATTCGACCCTGATCAACATCGAGAGCCTCGACGAGGTCGCCGCCTACGCCGGCAAGGGCGAGGAAGTCGCGGCGATCACCGAGGCGGCGATGAGCGGCGAGATCGCCGACTACAAGGACAGCCTGCGGCGGCGCGTCGCCATGCTGGCCGGGACGGACGTGGCGCTGCTGGCGCGAGTGCTCGACGAGAAGCTCGAGCTCAATGCCGGCGCGCGGGAGCTCGTCGCCGCGTGCCGGCGTGCCGGACTGAAGACGCTGCTGGTGACCGGCGGGGCCGCCTTCTTCACCGAGCGCCTGCGCGAACGCCTCGGCATCGACTACACGCGGTCGAACGAGATCGAGGTGGTCAACGGCCGCCTCACAGGCCGGGTCACGGGACCGCAGGGCGGGGAGATCATCGACGCCGACGGCAAGGCGCGGGCGCTGAGCGACGCGTGCGGCCAGATTGGATGTTCCACCGGGCGTGCCATTGCCATCGGCGACGGGGCGAACGACTTGAAGATGATGAAGCTCGCGGGCCTCTCGGTCGCGTATCGCGCCAAGCCGATCGTGCAGCAGCAGGCCACGTACGCGCTCAACTACGCGCGACTGGACGGGATCCTGAACTGGTTCGCCGCCTCGCCGGCTGCCGTCAACCAGCCTTCGGCGGGCTGATCCAGATCCGCTCGTCTCCGGTGTCCACGTGGACGAAGTTGCGGCCGGGGTAGAACCCCGTGCCGCCGCGTCCGAGGACGCTCGCCATGCCCGCCAGCTTCACATTGCCGACGCCGGCCACCGTGATGTCGGCGGCCTGCCCGAGCAGGTGGCGCGAGTTCAGGGCTGCGCCCTCCAGCTGCTGGTTGGTGGTGCGGGTGCGGTAGCCGGAATGGACCTGCAGCGGCGCCTTGATGCCGCCCTGGGCCAGCCAGACCTGCAAACCGGCCAGCACGTCGAGCAGGCGGTGATCCATCGCAAACACCCGATCGGCCTGGATGTCGCGCAGCGCCCAGCACAGTTGCAGGTACTGGTCGCGATCGTATCCGCGCTCGGCGCTCCAGTACGTCGCCCGCGTCTCCTCGCCGCCGCGCACGAGCCAGATCGTGCGCCGCTCGGCCAGCAGGCCGGTCAGCCTGTCGCTGCGGGCCGCTGAGGCGCCGAATGCGCGCAGCGGCGCAAGAGCGGCGCAGCCGGATCCGATCAGGATGCGCCGCCGCCAGCGCAGGACATCGCCAGTTCGCATGCTGTCGAGGAAGCGGGGACGAGCCCCGTGCGCCGACAACGTATCTGCCAGGCGCGCGGGGCCTGCCTACATGCGTTCGAAGATGGCCGCGATGCCCTGGCCGCCGCCGATGCACATCGTGACGAGCGCATAGCGACCACCGGTGCGCTGCAGCTCGTACAGCGCCTTTACCGTGATGATCGCTCCGGTCGCACCGACGGGATGGCCTAGCGAAATACCGCTGCCGTTGGGATTCACCTTGTCGGCCGGGAATCCCAGATCCTTGGCAACCGCGCACGCCTGGGCGGCGAACGCCTCGTTCGCCTCGATGACATCGAGCTGGGCCACAGCCAGTCCGGCGCGCTCCAGCGCCTTCCTGGACGCCGGCACGGGGCCGATCCCCATGTACTTCGGATCCACGCCCGCGTGTCCATAGCTCACCAGCCGCGCCATCGGCTTCAGGCCGCGCTTCTCGGCGACAGACCGCTCCATCATGACGATCGCGGCCGCACCGTCGTTGATGCCGCTCGCGTTGCCGGCCGTCACCGTCCCGTTTTCCTTCACGAAGACCGGCTTGAGCTTGGCCATGTCGGCCATCGATGTGCCCTCGCGGAAGTGCTCGTCCGTGTCGAAGACGGCCGGGCCCTTCTTGCCCTTCACTTCCACCGGCACGATCTGGCTCTTGAAGTAACCTGCCTTGGTGGCGTTCGCGGCGCGGCGATGGCTCTCGACGGCCAGCGCGTCCTGCTGGTCGCGCGTGATGCCCCACTTCGCCGCGACGTTTTCCGCCGTTACGCCCATGTGGACGACGTCGAACGGGTCGTGCAGCGCGCCGACCATCATGTCGATCGCCTTCATGTCGCCCATGCGCTGGCCCCAGCGTCCGGCGGGAACGATGTAGGGACCGCGCGACATGCACTCGGCGCCCGCTCCGATTGCGATGTCCGCGTCGCCCAGCATGATGGTCTGGGCTGCGGACACGATGGCCTGCAGGCCGCTGCCGCACAGCCGGTTCAGCGTCAGGCACGGCGTCTCCTTCGCCACGCCGCCGTTGACCGCGGACACGCGGCCCAGGTACATGTCCTTGGGCTCCGTGTTGATGACGTGTCCGAACACGACGTGGCCGACCTCGCTGCCCTGGACGGCAGCCCGCTTCATGGCCTCGGCCACCACGATGGCACCGAGTTGCGTCGGCGGAACTTCCTTCAGGCTGCCCCCGAATGTTCCGATGGCAGTCCTCACCCCACTGAC
>JAOUJD010000072.1 GCA_029883565.1 Burkholderiaceae bacterium | reverse complement strand
GGGAGTCGCTGCGCGAGTCGAGCGCGGCGAGTCGCGTGAAGTCGGCGGCTGCCGAGGCGGAAATGCGGCAGCGCTCGGCCGGCCCATTCGGCGGTACCGGACTGGCGAGCGCGCGGATGCGCGCGCTGACGCAATCGGCCGGGCAGCGCGGCCTCGAGGAAATGAACGGTTTCGCCCTCGCTGCAAACGAGCCGGCGCTGCGCCTGACCCGTTGCCTCGGGTTCGGCGCTCCGGCGCGGATCGGTGGCTACTTGGGCTTGCTCTGGCCGTCCTTGACGCCCTTCTCGTACGCTTTCTGCTCGTTCTTCTTGGTGGTCTGGTCGTAAAGGTAGCCGGTCGCCGCACCCGCCGCCGCACCCGCGGCAGCCCATCCCCATGAGCCGGTGGCGATGCCGACGGCGGCACCGCCGACGGTGCCGCCGGTCGCCGTGCGTTTCTGCGTGTCACTCATGCCCGCGCAGCCGGACAGGGCCAGGGCGGTGGCAAGCGCGCAGCAGGCGGTCGTGTTGCGTTTCATCGAAGTTCTCCTTGCGACAGTCGGTCTCGTTCGATCACTTCCGGCACGGATAGGTTTCCGCGAGATACCGGAACAAAGTATCGACCGGGGGATCCTGCATGTACCGCGGGTTCGCCTTTGCCCAGGCCACGAAATCGTTCATCACCTGGGCGCGCGTCGGCGTCGGGTCCGGTGAGCAGATGAATCGGTTCTCGGCCGCCACCGTCGACTCGTAGTAGCGATAGGCCCCGGTCAGCACGCCGTGACAGAAGCCAATGGCGTTCGCATGCGTGACGTCGTCCGCGGGCACGCTGCAGGCGCGCATGAGATCGCCCGCATCGCGCAACTGGAACGTGCTCGAATCCGCGGCGACGGCCGCCCCCGATGTCATCAACGCAGCTACGAGCATCAGTTTGCGCATGCAGTTTCTCCCGGCTGGGTACGAAGAAAGACGACGGAATGCGGTCGCGCGCCGATGCAAACCGGTCGGGCGCCTGGCAGTCCTTCACAGTACACCCTGGCGAGACTCCCCGTTTTCCTGGCCTCGTCCACCCCCTGGACTCCAGCCCGGCATCGGCCCCGCGGCCTGTGTAGCCCGGTCGACGCTGGCCAGCGACGTGAGCGGGGCCTGGCTGTCGCCACGCGGATCAATGTCGAATGATCGGCAACGGCGGTGCCTCTGGCACGCCGCTCCGGACTCGGCGGTGCGCTCGGTGCGGGCGATCGGTCGGTCCGGGTCTGGCGACCGCGCCACGACGGCCTGATCCTCCCTCGGGCAAGGGGCAGGATGGGGACAGCACGCGGCGCAGGCGGCGGGAACAGGCACGCAATGCCCGCCGGTGCTTACGCGCCGAACCTGTCCACAAACGCGGCCACGGTGCCGAAGTGAACGGCCTGGGCACTCGGTCGGGGCGACGGGTAGGATCTTCGGCCAGACCCGTGCGTGGAACTCGTGCATGTGGCGCCTGTGGCGGCGGCCGACGCGTCGGCCTGCGGTCGCCGCGCGTCTTGGTGGACGGACCTCCGCGAATATGCCCTTCTCCCTGCTCCAGTTGTCGAACGCGGAACTCGAGGACCTGGCCGCATCGCGCATTCCGACCGGCCTGGCTTCGCGGGTCGAGCCGGATGCGCTGCCTCCCGCGTTCGTGGCGGCGCGATCGCTGCAGCTGGCGGCAGCCGCCCATCCCGCTCCTTGGTCCACCACCTTCCTGATCGTTCGCGAAAGCGATGGCCGGGTCATCGGAGGCTGCGGGTTCAAGACGGCTCCGAGCAGCGGACGGGTCGAGGTCGGCTATGGGGTCGCGCCGCGAGCGCGAGGTCAGGGCGCAGCGACGGCCGCACTGCGACTGCTCGTGGGGAAGGCCTTCGCGGCCGGCGCAACCGAAGTCCTGGCGGAGGTCAGTCCGGCGAACGATGCGTCGATCCGCGTGGTCCGGAAGGCCGGTTTCACGGAAGTGGGCACCAGGCTGGACGACGACAACGAAGTCGTCGTCCAGTGGCTAAGGCGCAGCGTGGACTGATCTTTGGCTCGGGCGCGCGTTCGACGGTGTGTCGCCTGCTCCCCTGACCTGCCCCCCGCCCTGGCGCTGCCAACCGGGCGGGGCGGCGGAAGGAAGGTTGATCCCGCGAAACTCGCCAGAGGCAAGCGGGCCGGCGATCCGGAACCGGTGGTCGCGCCGGAGTTGTACCGCTCAACGCTGGACGCGACGGTCCATTTGCAGCATTGTCCGGGCGCTGGATCGAGGATCGCCTGGCCCGTCAATCGACCGCGCCCGGCGATCGCCGGGAGGGGGCCTGGGGCCATGGAGTCGGTTGCGCAAGCAGAAGTTGCGGTGCCAACGGACGCGGCCGAGGCGGCGATCGGTCCGATCGCGGCCGCCCAGCGAATCGAGGCCCTCGATGTCGTGCGGGGCTTCGCCCTGCTCGGCATCTTCCTGATGAACATCGAGTTCTTCAATCGCACGACGGCCAGCATGAACGAAGGCATGCCGCGCGGCCTGACGGGCGCGGACTGGCTTGCCAGCTGGTTCGTGAGCTACTTCGTGCAAGGCAAGTTCTGGACCATCTTCTCCCTGCTCTTCGGCATGGGTTTCGCGGTGATGATGCTGCGTGCCGAGCAAGCAGAGCGGGATTTCATCCGCGTCTACCTGCGGCGCATCCTGGCGCTCGCCGTGTTCGGGGCGGCGCACTACATCTTCCTGTGGGACGGCGACATCCTCTTCACCTACGCGGTCGCCGCGTTGATGCTGATGGTCGCGCTCCACGGGAAGACAAAGCCGATACTCATCGCCATCGGGATCACGATCGCGCTGGGATTCATTCCGGACCTGGACAACTTCTTCGCAGTGGCCGCGGGCATCGCGGTATCCGGGATGATGGCGCTGTATCTGCGCAGCGAGAAGCGCATCAGGGTCTTCGGCCACGCGGTCCCGCTGTTTTCGTTCCTGTTGCTGTCGATCGGCCTGCTGGCCAGCGGCGCCGGGGCCGTGCTCTGGTTCCTGCCCGACAGCCCCACCGAGCCGCGCCTGCAGCTCACTGTCCTCGGCCCGCTCGCCCTGGTCGCCGGCTGGCTATCGTGGAAGTACTTCGAGCCGGCGGAAAAGCGCGGCGTCCGACTCGGGGTCAGCCTTTATCTGTTCGCCGCGATTGCGATGACCCTGGGCGGATCGGTCCAGTACTTTGTGCCGGACCCCGATATCCAGGTGGCCGCCGCCAGGCACGACGCCGCCGATGTGGGGCCGTCTCGCGCGCCGGCTCAGGGTGAATCGGGCGCGGCGAGCGCCGAGGGAAAGGCGGTTGCCGGGGCGGATGCAGTGGCCGGCGCGCAGGGCGATGCCAGTGCGACCCCCAGTGCCGCCGCGCGCGGCGACGAGGACGGCGGGAAGAAGCAGAAGAAGACCAGGGAGGAGCGCGCGGCTGAAAGAAAGGCCGAGCGCGAGAAGCGGCTGGCCGAGTACCGGGCCGAAAACGCCGAGGAGCTGCGTGTCTACACCAAGGGCAGCTACTGGGAGACGGTCGACCTGAGGGCGCGGCGGTTCATCGAGAAAGCAGCGCGCGACTTTGGCACCTCGTTCCTTGTCATCGGGATCTTCCTGCTGGGGGTCTGGTTCGTGCGCTCGGGCGTGATCGAGAACGCGAGCGCGCATCTGCCGTTCTTTCGCAAGCTCGCCTTCTATGGCTTGCCCGTCGGCATCGGCATCGGCTTGCTGAGCAGCATGATCGCGATGTCCCACACGCCCGGCGTTCGGACCGATGGCTGGGGGATTGCACGTGGCCTGCTGCTCCTCGGCAACCTCGCCGCTTGCCTCGGGTACGTGGGCATGGTCGTGCTGATGCTCCAGGGCAAGACCGTGTTTTCGCGGATCGCCGTCCTGGGGCCGCCCGGGCGCATGGCGCTGACCAACTACCTGATGCAGTCGCTGATCTGCGCCATCTACTTTCACGGCTACGCGTTGGGGCACTGGGGCATGCCGCGCGCGCAGCAGCTGTTGTTCGTGCTTGCGGTCTACATCGCGCAGATCGCCTTCAGCCACTGGTGGCTGGCGAGGTTCCGGTACGGTCCCATGGAGTGGTTCTGGCGCGGGTTCACGTACCGGCAGATCCCGGCGTTTCGGCTGTAGCGGGCATGGCTTCGGCCGGCGCGGAGTAGCGGGACGGCTTCCCGTCGCGCTCGCGCCTAGGCGGCAGACGTCTGCCGGCCCGCCGCGTCACCCTCGTCGCTCAGGAACACCTCCCTGTCCAGGCCGTTCTCGGTTTTCGCGATGACGCAGCTCACCGCGGCATCGCCCGTCACGTTGACCGCGGTACGCATCATGTCGAGCAGGCGGTCCACGCCGATGATGAGCGCGATCCCTTCGACCGGCAGTCCGACCTGGTGCAGCACCATGGCGAGCATGATGAGCCCGACGCCCGGCACGCCGGCAGTGCCGACCGAGGCGAGCGTCGCGGTGACGATGACGGTGAGGAAGTCGGTCAGGCTCAGGTCGATTCCGTAGACATTGGCGATGAACACCGTCGCCACGCCCTGCATGATCGCGGTGCCATCCATGTTGATCGTCGCCCCGAGGGGCACGGTGAACGAGGCGATGGAGTTGTTCACCCCGAGCTTCTGTTCGACCGTCTTCAGGTTCACCGGGATCGTGGCGCTGCTGCTCGAGGTGCTGAACGCGAACAGCATGACCGGGCGCATCTTGCTGAAGAAGCGGGCCGGGCTGAGCCCGGCGAAGACCCGCACCAGTATCGAAAACGTCGCGACTGCGTGGACCACCAGCGCCCCTGCCACCACCATGAAGTAGCCGAGCATCGGCAGGATCATGTCGATCCCCTGCCCCGCGAAGGTGCGCGCGATCAGCGCGAAGATGCCCAGGGGCGCGAACGCCATGACGACGTCGACCATGCGCATGATCACGTCGTTGAGGTCGCCGAAGAAGTTCAGGACGTGCTTGCCGCGGTTGCCGGCCAGCGTGATCGCGACGCCGAACAGCAGCGCGAAGACGATGACCTGCAGCATGTTGCCCTCGGCCATGGCCTGAACCGGGTTGCTGGGAACCATGCCGATGATGACGTCGGCCAGCGCGGGCGGATCCTTGGCCGTGTAGGTCGCCTGCGTGGACGTCAGGTCCAGGCCCTTGCCGGGCGCCAACGCCACCGCCATGAGCAGGGCGATGCTCACCGCGACCGTGGTGGTCAGCAAGTAGAGGACGAGCGCCTTCAGGCCGATGCGGCCGAGGGTCTTCACGTCGCCCATCGCCGTCACTCCGCCGACCAGGGAAACGAAGACCAGCGGCACGACCATCATCTTGAGTCCCGCCACGAACACCGCGCCGATCACCTTCAGCACGCCATCGACAAGGGTCTCACGGACGAAGGCGACGTCGGCCAGGAAGAGATTGATCAGGACACCGAGCACGATGCCCGCCACCATGGCGATCATGATCTTCATGGTGAGGCTCAGCTTCGGCCGAACTGTCATGGGAAGGCTCGCGCTCCAGATTGGGGGGGCAATCTATCGCGGCGAACAGTGGACGGCAAGCGAAAGCCGGAGGCTTGCCGCTTTACGTGAGCGGAAGCGCCCTGAACCATGAGGCGAAGGCGAGCCAGGCAGCGGTCGGCGCAGGTGTCGCACCGGGGGAGGCCGACCTCGATCGCGCATGTCTGCCTGCCGCGGCGAATGGCTCAGAGGGTGAAGGCCATCTTCCGCAGCAACGCGCCGGGTACGCGGCTCGTCTGCACCGAGCGCTGCCCGTACGTTCCATTGTTCAGGATCCACTGAGGAGCGTCGGTCAGCGCCTCGAGATTCGAACCCAGCATCCGGTACAGCGAGTCGTCCCACCGCATCACGTTCGCCGGCGCGGCGATGCGGCCACCCTCGACCCAGAACGTGGCGAAGCGGGTCATGCCGGTCACGCGGCCGTTGGCACGGTCCGAGAAGTTCAGGTAGTGGAGGTTTCCGATGTACAGCCCCCGGTCCAGTGCAGCGAGCGCCTCGGATTCGGGCAGCGCGCCGGGCGCGAGCGCCATCGCGGACATGCTCTCGTCCTCGTCGGCACCGTTGGTTTCGATGCCGTACTCGGCGCCGGTGCGGGGGCTCACCATGCTGCCGCTGAGCCGGCCCACGTTCACGAGCTCGACCCGCGCCGGCTTGCTGAAGCCGGCCTCGTCGAATCCGGGCGCCATGCCGCCTGCGGTGTCCTCGGTCAGTCGAATCATCGGCGACAGCGTGGCCTGGCCGTCGGCGAGTTTCTGGATGCAGCTCTGCTTGGTGCGCTGCGCCTTTTCGGACACGCCGCCCCAGTTGAGCATCCACAGCAGCTCGTCGAGCGCGGCCGGCGCCAGGTAGGCGCGGTATTCGCCCGGCTCGAGCGTGCGCGCGGTCGCGGACAGGTGCGTCAGCTGGTCGCGCGCGGCCGCGATGCGGCGCTCGAGTTCGGCGCGGTCCCAGGTGTTGCCCGACCACGCGCACTTCACCGCCTTGTCGCCGGCGTGATAGAGCGACCAGTCGAACAGGAAGGCATCGACTTCATGCCAGTGACGCGCGCCGAGCGAACTGGCGAACCCCCGCATGATCGGGCCGCTGCCCAGGACGCCGACGAGATCGGTGCCGCGCGCCGTCTCGACGATGTCCTCGGTCGTCTGCAGGGCGCTCGGCAGCGCGCCGCGGTCGATGCGCTCCGACCGGTTCGCCGCCGTCGAATAGAGGAGGTAGGGGTCCTCGGGCAATGTGGGAAGTTCGGCGCGCAGGGCCAGCAGCGCGTCGTCCAGGCGCGGCCCGTCCTGCTCCGGAGTGCCGCTGAGAGCCAGCGTGATCTGGTTGCGCCGCCGCCCTTCGATCAGAGCCATGCTGAGCCGCGCCTGTCGCACTGTCATTGGCTGGCGCACCTGGGCGTGGTTGAAGCGTACGAAGTCGGTTACCTCGCCGCTGAAGTTCAGCAGCGCCACCTCGTTGGGCTGGAGCGCGGAAAAGGCGCGGTCGGCGAGCGCGAAGAAGAGATCCTTCATGGTCAACGCTCCGCGCCGAAGACGTCGACGCCGCTGAAGCGGCAGGCGGGGCTTGCGTGCCCCACCCATATTGCCTGGTTCGGCTCGCCCTTGCCGCAGTACGGCGTGCCCATGATCTCCAGCGTCCCCGCGTCGCCGACCATCGCCAGGGATCGCCAGAAGTCGCGGCTTACGCCTCGGTAATTCGGGTCGCGCACGACCTCGGCGAGCCTGCCGTTGCGGATCATCTGCCCCCACTCGCAGCCGAACTGGAACTTGTTGCGCGAGTCGTCGATCGACCAGGAGCGGTTGGTCTTCATCAGCACGCCGTATTCGGTCGCGCCGATCATGTCGTCGAGCGAACTTTCGCCCGGTTCCACGTTCAGGTTGCTCATGCGGTCGATCGGCGGACGGTTCCACGCGCAGGCGCGCGTGGTGGCCACCCCGGCAAGCGAAGGCACGCTGCGCTGTGCGCGCTGCAGCGACGACGTGCCGCCGAGCGGACGAAGCAGCCGCCCCTCGCGGATCAGGAAGGTGCGTTCGGCCGCCGTGCCTTCGTCGTCGAAGGCGAAGCTGGCGAACTCGGTGCCGCGCGTCGGGTCGTAGGTGACGTTCAGCAGGGGCGAGCCGTACTGGAAGGTGCCGAACATGTCGAGCGTGACGAAGCTGGTGCCGGCATAGTTGCGCTCGTCGCCCAGGATGCGGTCGAGCTCGAGCGGATGGCCGATCGACTCGTGGATCTGCAGCATCATCTGGTCCGGCATCAGTACGATGTCCATGCGGCCGCTCGGGCAGTTTGCCGCGGCCAGCAGCTGCAGCGCCTCCTCGGCCGTCGAGCGGCCGCTGCCGATGAAGCCGGACCGATCGATGACCTCCAGGCCGCCCTGCTGGCAGAAGCCGTTGTAGCGCCCGCCCCACGAGCGCGTCTGCGTCACGCCGCCCTCATGGGCAACGACGTGCAGGCCGGGGATGGTGAAGTCGAAGACCTGCAGCGCGGCCTGCTCGGGGCGGCTGTCGGCGGTGATAAGCATCTGCTGCGCGCTCACCGTCCACAGGCTCGCCTGCCAGTCGACGATGCGGTCGGACAGCCGGCACGCCCGCGACTCGCGCATCAGTACATCGATGCGGTCGGCCTTGCTCCAGTGCACGGGCCGCTCCGTGGGCGAGGCGTAGCGTCCTTCGGGCGTCGCCAGTTGCGGCGCGCGGCCGGCGAACACGCTGCGCTCTCGCGCCAGCGCTGCCCATTCGGCGGCCCGGGACAGGGCCCAGCGCAGGCCGTCGTCGGACAGGTCGCTGACGGCCGCATAGCCGATACCGTCACCGTCAATGACAGTGACCATGGCGCCGTGGTCGAGCGAGGCGCTCACTGGTTCGGGCCGGTCCTGTCGCACGCTGACGGACTCCGAGCGCTCCTCGACGACGCGCAGCGAGCAGTAGTCGGACGCCGGAGCCAGGCGGCGGAAGCGCTGGGCGAGAAATTCGGGATCGAAGGGCATCGGAGATCGTTGGTCGGGTCGTGCGCCCCGGCGGGCCGCTGCGCTGGCGAATCCTGTTCGGTGGAGCGAGGGGACTTTACGCCAGAGCCTTGAACATGTTGATGTTGGTCATGCGATAGCCGAGCTTCTCGTACATGGCGATCGCTCCCGGGTTGTGCCCGAAGACGTGCAGCGCGATGCCCGAGAGCCCCAGCGTGCGCGCCTCGTGTTCCGCGGCCCGCAAGGCGCGCGCGGCATGGCCCTGCCGCCGGTGCTCAGGCCTGATCGCCACTTCGTAGACGTAGGCGACGCGGCCGTCGCCGCGCGCCTGAACCGCGATCCAGAGCCTGCCGACCGGCTGCGAGAGGTCGTCCTGGATCGTGTACAGGTAGTGGCCGGCGGTCCGCAGGCCATCGGGCAGAAGATCGGTCAGCGCTTTCCGCGCGAGTTCGAGCGCCTGCTCCTGCGCCCACTGGCCCGAGGCGACCTTGTCCGCGGCGTAGGCCGGAACGGTGGACTCCGCAAAAGCGGCGTAGTCCGCTTCGCTCATCGGCACGAGGACTGGCACGTCGGGGCTCCCGGTTCGCGCGAACGGGACGAGCGGCGGGTTCGCGATCGCCGGATTCTCGACGCCCGGCGGCGGGACCGCAACCGAGGGGCGGGGTGGCGCGCGTCCCTGCCAGGGACGTCTGGCGCGACGGACCGGCGTCCGGGGCGGACAGACGCGCCCCCGGCCGGTGTCGGTGCGGCTGGATTGGCGCTATGGTGGCGGCAGGCCGTCCGCACGCCGTCGCCATGCCCGCACTGCTGAAGTCCGCTGTCCTGTCCGGCTGCCTGGCGCTCGCCGCCTGCGCAACGGTCCACGAACCGAGCCTGCCGCCGCCCGAGTCCCTGTTCGCCGATGCCCTGTTCGGCGCACCGAGCGAGAAGATCGACGCGGGCGACATCTTCGCCCTGACGGAGGAGATGAAGAGCTACGCCCGCTCCGGCATCGGCAGCCTGACGCGCGGACAGGGCATGCAGGCCGCGCTGGTCGAGGCGCTGTACCGCAAGAGGCACCTGAGGCTCGAATACGAGTCTGCGTTCACGCGCACCGCGGCGCAGGCATTCGACGCGCGCGCGGGCAACTGCCTGTCGCTGGTCATCATGACCGCCGCCTTCGCGAAGGAGCTCGGGCTCAAGGTCCGATATCAGAGCGCCTACCTCGAGGAGTCGTGGAGCCGCAAGGGCAACCTCCTGCTGAAGAGCGGGCACGTCAACGTGACGCTCGGCGGACGCCTGGTCGACCGCGGTGCCGGCCGGTATCCGTACGGCCTGACGATCGACTTCCTGCCGCCGGAGGAGTTGCGCGGCCTGAAGACGCGCGAGATTCCGGAGTCGATCGTCGTGGGGATGTTCATGAACAACCGCGCGGTCGAGGCGCTGATAGGCGGTCATCTAGACGACGCCTACGCGTGGGCGCGCGAAGCGGTGCGCGAAGCCCCGGACTTCCTCGCGGCGCAGAACACGCTCGGCGTGATCTACCTGCGGCGCGGCGCGCTACCCGAGGCCGCCGCCGTCTTCTCGCACCTGCTCGAGCGCGATCCGGATCACACCCGTGCGCTCGCCAACCTCGCCGAGGCCGCGAGCCGGCAGGGCCGGACGGAAGAAGCCGCGCGGTTGCGGGAGCGCCTCGCCCGGCTCGAACAGGAGCCGCCGCTGCACTTCTTCAACCTCGGCCTCGCGGCGATGAAACGCGACGACTACCGGGCGGCACGCGACCTGTTCGCGAGGGAGGCGGGGCGTGGCGACGCCGGTGCCGAGGTCCACTATTGGCTGGGCCTGGCCCACCTGCGGCTGGGCGACCACGAGCAGGCCACGCGCGAATTCGCACTGGCGGCCGAGTCGAGCGCGTCGCGCAGCGAGCGCGATCTGTATACGGCCAAGCTCGAATGGCTGCGCGCGCATCAGATGCGTTGATCGCGACGGCCTGAGCGGGGCGTTGTTGCGCGCTCGCGACGAGCGGGCAAGTACGAGGCCTAAACGCGGGCTTATTGCAGCAACTTCCGCCTGGAACGGAGTCAGACTTCGTTCGTCGTGTGCAGGGCGGGAGTCGACCATGGTGTTGCGTTCGGACTGGGTGTCGTGATGGCTGCACAGCGAATCATTCATCTGTGCAACAGCGTCGAAATGCTGGCCTTCGCGCTGGAGAGGCTCAACGGTCGCGGGCGCGGGGCCAGCGTGCAGGCCGTGCTGCTGAGGATGAAGCTCGCCGCCCTGACCTCCGAGCTCGTCGCGACCGACCTGATCGAGCGCGCGCGACAGAGCTCGGCGATCAGCTAGCCCGCGCTACTTGCCCAGCCCCAGCTTCCGGGCGGCGTCCGTGTAGAGGCGGACCTTGTCCTTCATGAACGCGTCCATGCCGTCGAGGCCGACGTTCACCAGTTCGAAGCCGCTCTTGGCCGCGAGCTCCTTCATCTCCGGATCGTTGTTCAGCGCGGCCCACAGCTCGGACATCCGCTTGCGCTGCTCCGGCGTCGAGGACTTCGGCATGCCGATGCCGCGGTAGGCGCCATCGACCCAGTCGACCCCGAGTTCCTTGAAGGTCGGCACGTCCGGCATCAGCGGGTGCCGCTTTTCCATCGCGACCGCGAGGGGCCGCACGCGCTGCTTGTTGTTGATTGCGAATGCCGTGTAGGTCATCGCGCCGTCCACGTGCCCGGCGAACACCGCGGTCTGCATGTCGCCCGTGCCCTTGAACGGGATGTACGTGGTCTTGACGCCGAAAGCGGCGTTCATCCGTTCGTGCGCGGCGTGGTTGGCCGAGTTCAGTCCGGATCCGCCCAGGTTCAGCTTGCCCGGATCGGCCTTGGCGGCCTTGATGAAGTCCTGGAAGGTCTTGATCGGGCTCGCCTCGCGAACGACCAGCGTGTCGGGCGTGTAGTGGAACCAGTAGACCGGCACGACGTCCTCGGTCTTGTACTGCACCTGGCCCTCGAGCGGCTGGAACACGATGTGCGGCAGGTTGACGCCGACGACGTTGAGCCCGTCGGCCGGCAGCTGGTTCATCTGCGCCCACATCAAACCGCCACCCGCACCGGGCTTGTACTGGATGATCGTGTCGATGGCCGGGCACTTCTTCTTCAGCACCATCTGCTGGTGGCGGGCCGACAGGTCGGACTCGCCGCCTGGCGGGAAGGCCTGCCAGTACAGGACGTTCTTTTCCGGGCACGGCTGGGCGGCGACGGCGGTCGCCAGGCACAGTGACAGCAGGGGCAGCAAGCGCTTCATCTTCGTCTCCTCGACTGGAAGGCGCGCTCAGGCGGCGCGCTTGTGTTGTGAACCGGGGGCGAGCTCGGCGCAGACGGCCGCGGTGACTTCGCGCGTCGTCGCCTTTCCGCCGAGGTCGCGTGTGTGCAGCGCGGGGTCGGCCGTCACCCGCTCGATGGCCTTCATCACGCGGGCGGCTGCGCCGGCCTCGCCGAGGTGCTCGAGCATCATCACCACCGACCAGAACGTGCCGAGCGGGTTGGCGAGCCCCTGGCCCATGATGTCGAACGCCGAACCGTGGATCGGCTCGAACATCGACG
>JAOUJD010000071.1 GCA_029883565.1 Burkholderiaceae bacterium | reverse complement strand
GCATCGACGAGGCCCGCCAGCTCGCCGGGCTGCCGCCCTCGCAGGTCGCGGCGGCGCCTTCCGCCGCGACGGCCGCCGCGGGCAAGTCCGCGCCGGCCGGGCCTGCGGCGAAAGGCCAGGCGGCCGTGGTGACGGGCGCGAAGAACGTCTCGGGCACGGTGACGCTGTCGGCATCGCTGGCGGGGCAGGTGAAGCCGACCGACGCGGTGTTCGTGTTCGCGCGCCCGACCGACGGCCGCATGCCGATCGCGCTCGTCAGGGCGCAGGCGAAGGACCTTCCGCTGAAGTTCACGCTCGACGACACGCAGGCGATGTCGCCCGAGGTGAAGATTTCCGGATTCGAGCAGGTCGTGATCGCCGCGCGCGTTTCCAAGTCGGGCAGCGCGATGCCGGCCAAGGGCGACCTCGAAGGCCTGACCCCGCCGGTGAAGGTCGGATCGAACGGCGTTTCGATCACGATCGATCGCGTGCTGCCCTAGCCGTTCCGCCGTCGCGGCGACCACGAACGCGGCGCCCGGGTTCCTACCTCGTTGGGGGTAAGCGCTTGACAGCAGTCAAGCACGCGCGCGCGCCCCGGGCATGACGCGCGCGGGCGCTGCTAGCCTCGCCTCGGTACCACACAGACACCGAGGGAGGACGAATGTTGCAGCGGATATTCCGGGCGGCGCTGGCCACCGCCGCCTTGCTTGCGCTCACCATGCCGCTGGCCCACGCCCAGCCCGCGCCGGCCGCGAAGGCCGCGGCGCCGGCGAAGAAGCAGGCGAGCTTCGACGCCAGCGGCTGCTTCGGTTGCCACGCACCGATCAAGGAATTCCACGACGCCGGCAAGCACAAGGCCGTCGCCTGCACGAGCTGCCACACGGGCATCGAACAGCACCTCGGCAACCCGACGGCGCGGCCGAAGACGATCATGGATCCGGCCAACTGCGGCACCTGCCACGCGAACCAGTTCAGGACCATGTACAACATGAACTGGGAGAAGACGGCGCGCAAGGAGAAGGTGCTGGCGACCGGCCCGTCGCCCGACCCGGCATTCGACAAGCTGATGATGCCGCACGGCTTCACCAAGGAGCACAACGAGCCGCGCTCGCACGCGTTCGCGCTGTATGACCAGGTCGTGGTCGACCGTGCCTTCGGCGGCCGCTTCCAGAACAAGGAAGGCTGGAAGTTCCTCGGCAAGGACGGCGGCAACTTCAGGATCTGGGACTACCTCGAGGACCAGTACCCCGGCCAGGACCACAAGGCGTTCAAGCCCGGCACGGCGGCCGCCGCGAATCCGGTCTGCATGTCGTGCAAGTCCTCGGACCACATCCTCGACTGGGCCTACATGGGCGACCCGACGCCGGGCGCCAAGTGGAGCCGGACGTCCAAGGTCAACGAGTTCGTCAAGGACGTGAACCATTCCCTGAACTGCAACTTCTGCCATGACCCGCACTCGGCCAAGCCGCGCGTCATCCGCGACGGGCTGATCCAGGCGCTGACGCGGCCGGAGAAGGACACGCTGTGGCACAGCGACCCGCGCGGCGCGAAGATCGACGTCAAGGACCTCGGCGTGCGCGGCTACACCCGCAAGATCGCGATGCTGTCCCGCTACGACACGAACCTGCAGTGCGGGCAGTGCCACGTCGAATACAACTGCAACCCGGGCACGGATCCGACGACCGGCCAGTCCATCGGCATGGCGGACCAGCGGACCAACCACTTCCCGTTCAAGCCGGTGACGGAGATCGGCAAGCACTACACGGACCTGAAGTTCCGCGACTTCAAGCACGGGATCACCGGCGCGCTGCTGTGGAAGGCGCAGCATCCGGACGTCGAGACGTTCTACGGCTCGAAGCACCAGAAGGCAGGCGTCGAGTGCTCGCAGTGCCACATGCCGAAGGTGAAGGACCCGAAGACCGGCAAGACCTTCACGTCGCACTGGCAGACCTCGCCGAAGCACTACGTCAAGGAGACCTGCCTGACGTGCCACCAGGCGTGGAGCGAGAAGCAGGCCGTCTACGCGATCGACTCGCTGAAGAACCGGTTCCAGGGCAAGGTGCGCAAGGCCGAGTTCTGGCTGACCCGGTTCGTCGACAAGTTCGAGGAAGCGAAGGACATGGGCATCGACCCGAAGGTGCTCGATGCGGCGCGCGACAAGCACTATGACGCGCACGTGAACTGGGAATGGTGGACCGCCTCCAACGGCTCGCATTTTCACAACCCCGACCAGGCGACCGAATCGCTGAACAAGTCGATGTCGATCTCGCAGGAAGGCATCAAGATGCTCGACGAGGCAATGGCGGCCAAGCGCAAGGCCGGCACCACGACCGCTGCCGTGGCGCCGCCGGCGGCCCCCGCCGCGAAGTAGGGCCGGCGGGCCGGAAAGGGGGGCGCGTTCCGCGCCCCTTTTTCTTGGCCGGGCACGCCGGGGAACGCCCGCGCGCGCCGATAATCGAACATCCCGATGCCATCCGTCGTCCTGTTCTCGCTGCTTGCCCTGGCGCTCGTCGGTGTCGCGCTGGCCTTCGTGCTGCCGACGCTGATGCGCGCGCGCGTGCGCCGGCAGGAAGCGTCGCGCGCCGCCGTCAACGCGGACATCTACCGGCAGGAGATCGACGAACTGCGGGACGAGGTGACGCGGGGCGAGCTGGCGGCGGCCGAGGCGCAGCAGGCGCGTGCCGACCTTCACCGCAGGCTGGTCGATGAATCGCTGCCGCGGCCGGCGGCGACGCCCGCGCCGCGCATCCGGCGCGCGGCGGTGCTCCTGGTGGCGGTCGGCCTGCCCCTGGTGGCGGCCGTCGTGTACTTCGCCGTCGGCAGGCCGGACGCACTGACGGCCGAGGCGGAGCCGGAGACAGCGGGCGAGGGCGACTACGTCGCCCGCCTGCAGTCGCACCTGTCGCGGCAGCCCCGCGACGGCCGCGGGTGGGTCCTGCTGGCGCGGGCGCAGGCGGACCGCAGCGAGTTCAAGGAGGCGGCTGCCTCGTTCGAAAAGGCGCTGACCGTGTCGCAGAAGATCGCGAAGGATCCGGGCGTGCTGTGCGAGTACGCGGACGCGCTGGGGATGACGCAGGGTGGGCAGCTCGCCGGTCGGCCGGCCGAGCTGGTGATGCATGCGCTGGCGATCGACCCGAAGCACCCGATGGCGCTCGAGATGGCCGGCAGCGCCGCCTACGCCGACGGGCGCTACGCGGAGGCGGCGCGCTACTGGCAGGACCTGCTCGGGCAGCTGCCGGCCGGCAGCGCGAAGCGCGAGGACCTCGCCGCGGCGATCGCGCGCGCCGAACGGAAGGCGGCGGTGACGCTGCCGCGCTAGCGGCCGGGGAAGGCCGGGAGCGCCGGTCCGTCGCGCCGCGGCCGCTCCTCCCTAGTCTTCGAGCTCGGCCTTCGCGAGTTCGACGTCCAGCTTCTCCATGGCGTCGGCCGGCTCGCAGGCGGCCGCGTCGCCGTACAGCTTCTCGGCTTCCTTCAGCGCCTTCTTGCCTTCGAGCATGACGAGCCCGTTGGCGTATTCGATGCGCGCGATCGCCGACGCCGGGTTCAGCTTCAGGGCCGCCTGGTACATCTTCAGGGCCGTGTCCTTCTTCGCGCCGTAGGTGAGGCCGCCGATCATCGAGCCCACCTTGTCGATCACCTCGGCGTGGTACGCGCCCAGCGCGATGTGCGCATCCGCATGCTTGGGCGCGAGCTTGATCGCCGCCTCCAGCGCGCTCTTCACCTTGCCGCCGATGCCCTGGGCCAGCGCCTTGGCGACCGAGATGCCCTGCGCGTAGCGACCGAGCGCGTATGCCTGCCAGTAGAACGCGTTGGCGTTCTTCGGCTGGCCCGCCTGCAGCTTGAGCGCGCGCTCCGCCACGTCCTCGAACAGCTCCAGCTTGCGCTTCTCGCTTTCCTCGAGGTAGTTGGCGTAGATCGCCTGCGCCTTGCACGACACGGTCACACCGTCGTCGCCGGCCTTCGCGCCGAGTTCGGCCGCCTTCTGGAACTCGCCGGCGTGGAACGCGATCCACGCCTCGACCACGGCGTCGTTCTTCGGGAACGGTTCGCAGTCGCCCTTGTGCAGGCGGTCCCACGATTTCTTCAGCGTTGCCGCCGTGTAATGGAACGACTTGTCCGGATACGGAAATTTCGCCCACGCCTTCGCCATTGCGGTCTCCTGGTGTTTCCTGCTAGTCCGTCAGGTATTCGGCGGCCAGCCTCTCGAACAGGTCGCGCGACTCGCCGGTGAGGTACGGCGCGGTCAGGGCCATCACCTGGTAGCAACCGCGCTGCACCGCGGCCCCGACGACGTCCGGTTCGTTGAAGTGGCGCGGGTCGAGCACGTACGAGTAGGACAGCCAGTACGTCGCGACCACGACCATGTTGGTGGCGAGCGACTCGATCTCGCGCGGGCTCGCCGACAGTTCCCCGGCCTTCTGCAGGCCCTCGCACAGTCCGCGCGCGACCTTCACCTTCTGTCCGAGCAACTGCTTGAACTTCACCTCGAGCGTGCGGTTGTTCGCCAGCAGGTTGTTCAGGTCGCGGTAGAAGAAGCGGTACTTCCACACCAGTTCGAACAGCACGTGCAGGAACAGCCACGCATCCTCCACGTTCGCCGTCCGGTCCTGCGGCACCGACAGCAGCTTGTCGATCTCGCGCTCGAACTGCTGGAAGATGCAGTTGATGATGTCGTCTTTGTTCTTGAAGTGGTAGTAGAGGTTGCCGGGCGAGATGTTCATCTCGTCCGAGATCAGCGTGGTGTTGACGTTCGGCTCGCCGAAGTCGTTGAACAGCCGCAGCGAGAGCTCTAGGATGCGCTCGCGTGTGCGGCGCGGCGGCTTGCGTTCCATGCTGTCGTTTCGGTTGGGAAGCGCCGTGTCGGATTGGGACAAGAATACCGCAGCGACGATGGACGGGACGGTTGCCGCCCGGGGGCGGTGCGGAAACCGGCGCTCAGGCGGCGGAGTAGCGCAGCCAGCGCTCCAGGTCGTCCAGCGTGTGGGTCAGCGCGCGCGTGGCGGCCGTGCTCGCCGTCTCGCGCCAGACGCCGCGGCTCTTGCGCAGGCTCTTCACCAGCGTCATCGATTCGTCGCGCAGCACCTCGGTCCGGATCTCGATGCCGTGCCGGCCGAACACGGGCGCCAGTTCGTGTCGCCGTTTCCACAGTTCCTCGCGCGTCTTCTGGTACGCGTGCTCGCACAGGCGGCGCCGGCTCGAATACGAGAACAGGTTCGTGAAGAACATGTCGGCGTCGGCTCGGTTGGGCTCGAACAGCACGATGTCGATGCCGGGATAGGCGGTCTTGTAGCGCTCCATGCCGGCGCCCAGCCGCGAGTGGATGATGGAGCGGAAGGTCTGCGCCAGCACCACGGGCAGCCCGCCCTCGACCAGCTTGTCGAGGTGGTGCTCGCGGTCCCGCGTTCGATGGTGCGGCGACGAGTCGTAGGGCACCAGCGGGTTCAGGCACAGCATCAGGTCGACGCCCTGGTCGAGCGCGACCGAGGCATGCAGGGTCTTGCGCAGCGCCCCGTCGACGAAGTAGCGGCCCTTGATCTCGACCGGCGGGAACAGGCCGGGCAGCGCGGCGGAGGCCTGCACCGCACGGGAAATCGGCACGTCGTCGAGCCCCGGCGCGCCGAACGCGACGGACTCGCCGGTGTCGAGGTCGGTCGTGACGAGGAACAGCTTGTGCCGGAGCAGGCGAAAGTCGTTGCTGCGACCGGGCTGCCCGAAGACGCGGCCGAGATACTTGTCGACCTGCTCGCCGCTGAAGAGGCCGGTCGGGATCGCGCGCCCGAGCCGCTCGAACGCGCTCATCATCGTGCTGGTGCCGAGCGCGTAGTGCCACAGCGCTCCGGCCAGCAGCGGCGGGACCGAGGCGAGCCGCTGCGCGTATTCCTTGAAGGCCGGCTTGAGCAGGATCGAGGGCTCGAAGCGGTCGCGCGTGCGTTCCCCCTCGATGAACACGCGGGACATCTGGTGTGGCGTGATCCCGTTGGCGAGCGCCGCCGCGATGAATCCGCCCGCGCTGACGCCGACGTACACATCGGCGTCGTTGAAATCGATCGACAGCGATTCGGTCAGCGCGGCCAGAGCGCCGATCTCGTAGATCGCCCCCAGCGGACCCCCTCCGGCGAGGGCGAGGCCGATGCTGGGACGGCGCGAGGTGTCCGGCGAGCGCCTGGCCGGAGCGATGCCGGCGGTGGTCCGTTCGTTCATGATTACGCCGAGGGCGAGCGCGCCGCAGGCGCGCCTCGACCGCCGCCGGCGAGGGCGAGGCCGATGCTGGGACGGCGCGACGAGCCCGGCGTGCGCCTGGCCGGAGCGATGCCGGCGGTGGTCCGTTCGTTCATGATTGCGCCGAGGGCGAGCGCGCCGCAGGCGCGCCTCGACCCCCCCCGGCGAGGGCAAGGCCGGTGCTGGGCGCTGGCGAGGACCGGGAGAAACTCCGACCGGGGCGGGCGCGCGGAGTGGCAGGCATGTCCATGCCTTTCCGTCAGCGCACGGCGTCAGTGCAGCCGCCCGGCGCGGGCGCGCGGGCGGCTGTCCTGCCGGGTGCCGATCAGGCCGCGGCGGCCTTGCGTGCGCGCGGCTTCGCGGCCTTGGCGGCGCGCTTCGCGGCCGGGCGGGCCCGCGTCAGCGATTCGACGCTGCGGGTCAGTTCCTCGACGCGCTTGGTCAGCGACGCGATTTCCTTGTTGGTCGGCACGCCCAGGCGCGCAAGGGCGCGCTCGACGCGGGCCTCGAACACGCTCTCGAGCTTGTCCCAGGTGCCATTGGCCTGCTTCTGCAGCCCGGCAGCGACTTTCGTAACTTTGGCCGTCACGTCGTTAACCTTGTCTTCGGTGACCTTCATGGTGCGTGCCTGGATCGAAGTGCCTTCGCGCACGAGGGCCTTGAACACTTTCTGGCCCTCTTCCTGCGCTTTCGCGAAGGCGCCGAGTCCAGCCAGCCAGATTTCCTGTGCGGAATCCTTCACGGCCGCCGCCAGCTGGCTTTCGCTGCGGGACTTGTTCGCCATCGCCTTGAGCTTCTTGACCATTTCCGCTCCTTCCCTGGTAGATCGAGTAACTGAGTGAGCGAAGTTTAGGAGGGGCGCGAGGCGGGACTCAACCGAATCCCTAGAACCCCGGCTCTAGCGGCTACACTTCCTGCAGAGGCAAAGAACAACGATCCGAACCAGTCTTGGAGACTTTCCCGATGACCTATTTCGTCACCGGCGCCACGGGTTTCATCGGCAGGCGCCTCGTCAAGAAACTGCTGGCGCGGCGGGGAGCCGTCGTCTATTTCCTCGTCCGTCCCGAGAGCCGCGAGAAGGTGCCGGCGCTGCTCGAGGACTGGGGCGTGGGCGAGGACCGCGCGGTCGCCGTCGTGGGGGACCTCGCGCAGCCCCTGCTCGGCGTGTCGAAGGCCGACCAGAAGAAGATGGCGGGCAAGATCAGGCACTTCTTCCATCTTGCCGCGGTGTACGACCTCGGGGCCGACGCCGACAGCCAGATCGTGGCGAACATCGAGGGCACGCGCAACGCGGTGGCGCTCGCCAACGCGCTGAAGGCCGGCGTGTTCCAGCACGTGTCGTCGATCGCCGCGGCCGGCATGTACGAGGGCGTGTTCCGCGAGGACATGTTCGACGAGGCGGAGAACCTCGACCATCCGTACTTCGCCACCAAGCACGACTCCGAGAAGATCGTCCGCAAGGAGACGGAGATGCCGTGGCGCGTCTACCGCCCGGGGCTGGTCGTCGGCGACAGCAAGACGGGCGAGATGGACAAGATCGACGGCCCGTACTACTTCTTCAAGCTGATCCAGAGGATGCGCAGCATCCTGCCGCCGTGGATGCCCGCGATCGGCATCGAGGGCGGGCGCATCAACATCGTGCCGGTGGACTTCGTGGTCGACGCGATCGACCTCATCGCGCACAAGAAGGACCTCGACGGCAAGGCGTTCCACCTGGTCGACCCCACCCCGTACCGGGTGGGCGACATCCTGAACATCTTCGCGCGCGCCGCGCACGCCCCGCAGTTCACGCTGCGCATCAACGCCGCGCTGCTGGGCTTCATTCCGAACAGCGTCAAGAAGGGCCTGCTCGCGCTGACGCCGGTGCGGCGGATCAAGAACGCCATCATGAAGGACCTCGGCGTCCCGGACGACATCCTCACCTTCGTCAACTACCCGACCCGTTTCGATGCGCGCGAGACCACCGCGGCGCTGAAGGGCACGAAGATCGAGTGCCCGCGGCTCGAGGATTACGCCTACCGGCTGTGGGACTACTGGGAACGCAACCTCGACCCGGACCTGTTCATCGACCGCACCCTGAAGGGGCAGGTCCAGGGCAAGGTGGTGGTGATCACGGGCGGCTCGTCCGGCATCGGCCTGGCGGCGGCTCACAAGATCGCGCATGCGGGCGCCATCACGGTCCTGATCGCGCGCGACGAGGACAAGCTGGCGGGCGCCAGGAAGGAGATCGAGAAGGCGCTCGGCAAGAACGAGAACCATGGCCAGGTCGTCACGCACTCGGCCGACCTCGCCAGCAACGAAGGCGTGGACCGGGCCACCGCTTGGATCATCGAGACCTTCGGCGGGGCGGACTTCCTCGTCAACAACGCGGGCCGCTCGATCCGCCGCGGCATCGAATCGAGCTACGACCGCATGCACGACTTCGAGCGCACGATGCAGGTCAACTACTTCGGCGCGCTGCGGATGACCATGGGGCTGCTGCCCCACATGTCGGCGCGCCGCCGCGGGCAGGTGATCAACATCTCGTCGATCGGCGTGCTGACCAACGCGCCGCGCTTTTCGGCGTACGTCGCGTCCAAGGCGGCGCTCGACGCGTGGACCGCCTGCGCGTCGTCCGAGTTCGCCGATGTCGGCATCAAGTTCACCACGATCAACATGCCCCTGGTGCGCACGCCGATGATCGCGCCGACCAAGCTGTACCAGAACGTGCCGACGCTGTCGCCCGAGGAGGCTGCCGACCTGATCGTGCGCGCGATCGTCTACAAGCCGGTGCGCATCGCCACGCGGCTGGGCATCTTCGGCGCCGTGCTGCACGCACTCGCGCCGCGCATCGCGCAGATCGTGATGAACACGACGTTCCGCATGTTCCCGGACTCGGACGCCGCCAAGGGCGCCAAGGAAGGGGAGAAGGTCAAGGCGACACCCGACCAGATCGCGTTCGCCAACCTGATGCGGGGGATTCACTTCTAGCCGGGGCCCTCGACGAACGCCGCCGGGCGGCCTGGAAGGAGGCATGAGCATGAAGGACGTTCCTCCTGCAGTGGCCGCCTTCCTTGAAGGGAGGCGGATCGTCGTGGCCGGCGTGTCGCGGTCGGGGAAGGCGCCGGCCAACGCCATCTTCCAGAGGCTGCGGGACAGCGGACATGACGCCGTCCCGGTCAACCCGAACACGACGCTGATCGAGGGGCAGGCCTGCTATCCGGACATCCGGTCGGTGCCGGGCCCGATCGACGGGGTCATGATCGTGACGCACCCGGCGATTTCGGCCGAGGTCGCCCGCGAGGCGCTCGAGCGTGGCGTACGGCAGATCTGGTTCCACCGGTCCTTTGGCGCCGGCAGCGTCGCGCCGGAAGCGGTCGCGCTGTGCAAGGCGCACGGCGTCGAACCGATCGTCGGGGGATGCCCCTTGATGTATTGCCGTCCGGTGGATCCGGGCCACCGCTTCTTCCGCTGGTGGCTGGCGCTGCAGCACCGCGTGCCGGGCTGACGCGGGCGCGCGGTGTGCCGGTCGGGTCAGCGCGCGGCGGCGGCCATCGGTTGCGGGCGCTCGACCACCTCGATCAGCTTCGCCAGCACCGCGTCGCTGGCCGTCATCGCGAGATGGCCGGTTCTCTCGAACCACACGGCCTGGGCTGACGCCAGCACCTGGCTGCTGCGCGGAACGATCAGGTTGTCGTGCTGGCTGGCGAAGCAGACGAACTCGAGCGGTTCGTCCTCGCCGGCGAGCTGGCGCACGAACTCGCTGGCGTTGCGCATCTGCCGTGCATTGCGGCCGCGGCCAAGACGGGCGAACACGGTGCCGTGGTGGGGCGTGTCGATCGTGACGACCCGCTTCACCGCGCGGTGGCCGTGGCTGCGCAGGTAGGCGCGGGCCGCCAGGCCGCCCATGCTGTGGCACACGAGCGTGACGCGCTCGGCGCCCGTGGCGGCGCGGAGCCGCTCGACCGCGGCGTGGATGGTCTGCGCATAGCCCTGGACCGGTCCGAAGACGGGTTCGAGGTTGACGGTCGCGACGTTCCAGCGGGTGGGCAGCCCGTGGTGCAGCCAATGGCGCCAGGTCCCGCGATTGCACATGTAGCCGTGCACGAGCAGGACCGCGGGACGCGTCGGGTCGCGGGTCAGCGGGGGCTCTGGAAAACGGGAACGCCACGCCTGGTCGATGTTGAACACGGTGAATGAACGCCACGTCTCGCCCCACCATACGGCGATGAAGGCGGCGATGCCGAGACGCGCCACCGGACGGCGGTCGATCAGCGCTCCGGTGACGAACTCGATTGCCAGCGGGACGCCGTGCACCGCCAGCGGCAGCAGCGCGGCGATCGCGACCGCAAGCCAGAGCCCAAGACCGGCGAACGTCAGCACCGTGCCGAGCACGATGGCCGCAAGCAGCTGGAACAGGCCAGCGACCTTCAGGTAGCGGGCGAGCATCCTCAGGTTGCTCCAGGACGACCCAGGCTGGCGTCGCTGTCAGGGAAGGCCCGGGGCCAGGCGGGGCCGAACCGGACGCGATGTGCGATGAATCCGCCGGGACTGCAGGCCATCGGTATCAGGCTCCCCGGCGGACGGACGGGTCGACGTCGACGTACTTGAAGAAGTCGCGCGCGTACGGGTGCCGCCGGTAGCCCACCAGCCACGGATGCATCACATCGTTGACGAAGCGGTGCCCGTGGACCTTGTAGGGCATGTACGTGACCCAGATCCGCTTCAGTTCACGCATCGCGGCCTCGCGCTCCGGGCCGTCGCCGGTGGTGCGCTGGATCTCGTAGAACCGGTCGTAGGCCGCGTTGACGAACCTCGCGTAGTTGGGCGAGCCCTTGTTGGGGCCGAATGCAACCGCGAAGAAGGTGTCCGCGTCCGGCGCGGTCGCGCTCCAGCCGAGCGTCCACATCATCAGCTTGCCGGAGCGCGCGTTCTTCGAATTCTCCGGCCACTGGTTGACGCGGAACTCCATCTTCAACCCGATCGCCGTCATGTGCCGCTTCCAGACCTCGTTGAAGCGGCGGTCGGTCTGGCTGGACTCGGTCGACATGGACAGCACGAGCGCCGAACCGTCCGGATGCTCGCGCCAGCCGTCGCCATCGCGGTCGATGTAACCGTACGTATCGAGCAGGGCGCGCGCCGCGGCACGGTCGAAGCGGTTCATGTCGCTCCTGAACGCCGCGTCGTAGCCGATCACGCCCGGCGGCACCGGCGACTGGGCCGGCAGCATCGAATCGTTGCGGACGAGGCGGATCTCCTCGTCCGTGTCGTAGCCGAGGCTGATCGCCCGGCGCAGCGCCACTTTCTCGGGCGTGTAGCCGCCGATCGTCGGATCGTCCATGTTGAACAGGGTCACGACGATGTCCGGGTTGATGATCCGGTCGAGCTCGATGCCCTGCCTGGCGAGCGCGGGCGCGACCGTGCCGAACGGCACGGCCTGGTTGATGAACTCGACCGGCACGTTCACGCAGTCCTGCTCGCCGTTCAGGAACGACAGCCAGCGCGGCTGGGACTCCTCGATGATGGACAGCTCCACCCGGTCGACCAGAGGCAGGCGCCGGCCCTTGAGCCGCGCGGCGATCTGCCGGGCGCGCGCGTCGCCGGCCGGCGGGCGTGCGTCGTAGAGTTCCTCGCGAAAGGTCGGGTTGCGCTCGAGCACGATGAACGAAGAGCGCTTCCATTGCGCCAGCACGAACGGCCCGGTGCCGACCGGATGCGCCATCATTTCGTCGCCGTACAGCTCGACGACTTCCCGTGCCACGGCGCCGAACGCGCGGCTGTCGGCGAGGCTGTGGATGAACCGGGGCTCGGGATCCCCCAGCCTGATCTGGAAGGTGTAGCGGTCGAGCGC
>JAOUJD010000316.1 GCA_029883565.1 Burkholderiaceae bacterium | reverse complement strand
GACTTCCAGGCTCGATCTGCATGCAGAGATGCTCCTGACTGATAGTCGAGATGTCCGCAAACGGGAAGATCGGGCGTCAGCTTCTCAAGGCCGGTTCTGGCCGAGTGCGGACACCTACTGCCAGAAGGATCAGGCCAAGGCCCCGGGGTTGAACCGGTGAGTGAGCGAGGACGAATGCCGGAAATGCAAAGGGCCACCCCAAAGAGTGGCCCCTGCGATATCTGGCTCCCCGACCTGGACTCGAACCAGGGACCTGCGGATTAACAGTCCGTCGCTCTACCGACTGAGCTATCGGGGAAAAGAGCCCGCGATTATAGCGGCGCCACCTCGGCGTCGCAATTTTTCCGGCGAGCGGCTGCGGCTTACTTGAATACCGTCGCGATCGCGTCGGCCACGTAGTCCAGGTTCCTGAGGTTCAGCGCCGCCACGCAGATGCGGCCGCTGCTCACCGCGTAGATCCCGAACTCCTTCTGCAGCCGCTCGACCTGCGCGGCCGTCATGCCCGAGTACGAGAACATTCCCTTCTGCCGCACCATGAACGACAGGTCCGTCGTGATGCCGCGGGCCTTCAGTCGATCGGCCAGTCCGCGACGCATGTCCTTGATGCGCTCGCGCATCTCGCCGAGCTCCTGCTCCCACATCGCGCGCAGCGCGGGATCGCCGAGGATGGTCGTGACCACCATTCCGCCGTGGGTGGGCGGCGTGGAGTAGTTGGAGCGGATGACGCGCTTCAGCTGGCTGAGCACGCGCGACGACTCGTCCTTGCTCGAGTCGACGATGGTCAGCGCACCGACGCGCTCGCCGTAGAGCGAGAAGCTCTTCGAGAACGAGCTCGACACCAGGAAGGTGAGGCCCG
Organism: Burkholderiaceae bacterium; assembly: GCA_029883565.1. Taxonomy (GTDB): domain Bacteria; phylum Pseudomonadota; class Gammaproteobacteria; order Burkholderiales; family Burkholderiaceae_F; genus JAOUJD01. Next base: position 2,157 of record JAOUJD010000316.1, on the reverse strand, counting down.
ATTCGGCGAACAGGCGCACGGCGCTGCCGTCCGGTTCGATGCCGTCGCCGAATCCCTGGTAGGCGATGTCGAGGAAAGGCACGAGGTCGGCGTCGCGCACGGCCTCGAGGATCGCCGGCCACTGCCCGGGCGCGGGATCGACGCCAGTCGGGTTGTGACAGCAGGCGTGCAGCACCACGACGGTCTTCGCCGGCAGGGCCTTGAGGCCGGCGATCATCGCGTCGAAGCCGAGGCCGCGCGTGGCCGAGTCGTAGTACGGGTAGGTGACGACCTCGAAGCCCGCGTACTCGAAGATGGCGCGGTGGTTTTCCCAGCTGGGGTCGCTGATGGCGACGCGGGACCCGGGCAGCAGCCGGCGCAGAAGGTCGGCCCCGACCTTCAGGCCGCCCGTGCCGCCCAGCGCCTGCGCCGTGATGGCCTTGCCTTCGCGGATCAGCGCCGAGTCCTGGCCGAACAGCAGTTGCTGGACGGCGAGGTCGTAGGCGGGAATGCCGTCGATCGGCAGGTACCCGCGCGGCAGCGGCAGTGCCGCCCGCTGGCGCTCCGCTTCGGCCACCGCACGAAGGACCGGGATCTTTCCCTCCCCGTTGAGGTAAACCCCGACGCCGAGGTTGACCTTGTGCTCGCGGGCGTCGTGCTGGAACGCCTCGGTCAGCCCCAGGATCGGGTCGCGGGGCGCCATTTCGACGCCGGCAAACAGGGAAGCTCCCATCGAATCCACTTTCGTTGCAGTGCGCAAATCCCCATGGTTTGCGCGGAAAATCAAAACGTTATCACACCTGGACGGGCGCGCGCAGGTGCAGCAGTGAGCGGGCTGACGGGGCGCGCGACTCGCCTGAAAGCGGGCCGGGGGCTTGACAGGACCGCTCGGCGGCGTTCTCTGGAATCGTTCTCACTTGTGATGCAAGTCCTTGATTCTGAAAGGCGGATTAAGGGTCCCGGTCCAACAAAAATGCTAGGTTTTTTGCGGCCCGGGTGCTAGCATCGCTGCTTGCCACGCGGTTATTGCGCCGCAATAAAACCGTGCTCACGTTCCCCAATTCGCCGTTCCAGCTGCATCAGCCGTTCGCCCCCGCAGGTGACCAGCCTGAGGCGATCGCACGCCTGTCGGAAGGGCTGGCCGATGGCCTGGTGTTCCAGACGCTGCTCGGCGTCACCGGCTCCGGCAAGACCTACACGATGGCCAACGTCATCGCGCAGGCCGGATGCCCCACGCTGGTGCTCGCGCCGAACAAGACGCTCGCCGCGCAGCTGTACTCCGAGATGCGCGAGTTCTTCCCCAACAACGCCGTCGAGTACTTCGTCTCGTACTACGACTACTACCAGCCAGAGGCCTACGTCCCGTCGCGCGACCTGTACATCGAGAAGGACAGCAGCATCAACGAGCACATCGAGCAGATGCGCCTGTCCGCGACCAAGTCGCTGCTCGAGCGGCGCGACGTGGTGATCGTCGCCACGGTGTCGGCCATCTACGGCATCGGCAACCCGTCGGACTACCACTCGATGGTGCTGACGCTGCGCCACAAGGACCGCCTGAGCCAGCGCGACATCATCGTCCGCCTGACCCAGATGCAGTACAAGCGCAGCGAGATGGACTTCACGCGCGGCACCTTCCGCGTGCGCGGCGACACCATCGACGTCTTCCCGGCGGAGCACGCCGAGCTGGCGGTGCGCGTCGAGCTGTTCGACGACGAGGTCGACTCGCTGCAGCTGTTCGACCCGTTGACCGGCCGCGTGCGACAGAAGATCCCGCGCTTCACCCTGTATCCGTCGTCGCACTACGTGACGCCGCGGCAGAACGTGCTGCGCGCGCTCGACGGCATCAAGGAAGAGCTGAAGGAGCGCATCGACTTCTTCGTCAGGAGCGGCAAGCTCGTCGAGGCGCAGCGCATCGAGCAGCGCACCCGCTTCGACCTCGAAATGCTGAACGAGCTCGGCTTCTGCAAGGGCATCGAGAACTACACGCGCCACATCTCGGGCGCCATGCCGGGCGAGCCGCCGCCGACGCTGGTGGACTACCTGCCGCCCGACGCGCTGATGATCGTCGACGAGTCGCACGTGACCATCCCGCAGCTGGGCGGCATGTACCGCGGCGACCGCGCCCGCAAGGACACGCTGGTGGAGTTCGGGTTCCGGCTGCCGTCGGCGCTCGACAAC
>JAOUJD010000315.1 GCA_029883565.1 Burkholderiaceae bacterium | reverse complement strand
CACGTTTGTGCGGACTGAGTCCTCCAACCGCCCGGACATCCGCCGGGTCATGCGCGCTGGGTGCTGTTGACGTCGCCACATCGACCGACCTCGCCCTTCGGCCCCACTTTTTCGTTGCGCGTCTGCACCAGATCAGCCGCTTTCTGCTGCGGCGCAGCGCCCGATATATACAATCGGCGACCAGATCACGAAATCGGGCCGTGGCGCAACCATGAACAGGAACGTCGGCGGAACGCCCGCCGGCAAGGACGGCGGCAAGGGCAAGGCCGGCAAGGAGCCGGCCCCCGCCACGAATTTCATCCGCAACATCATTGCGGCGGACCTCGCTCGCGGCACGTACGAACCGCGCCAATGGGCGGGCAGGCCGGGCGTCTACGACGTACACGCGGGCGCACCTGCCGACCCCGCGAAGATCCGCACGCGCTTTCCGCCCGAGCCCAACGGCTACCTGCACATCGGCCACGCCAAGAGCATCTGCCTGAACTTCGGGCTGGCGCGCGACTTCGGCGGCCGCTGCCACATGCGGTTCGACGACACCAACCCGGTCAAGGAAGACCAGGAGTTCGTCGACGGCATCCTCGACACGGTGCGCTGGCTCGGCTTCGACTGGGAGCACGGCCGCGAGAGCAACCTGTACCACGCCAGCGATTACTTCGAGGACATGTACCGGTTCGCCGAGTACCTGATCGAGACCGGCTACGCGTTCGTGGACGAGCAGAGCGCCGACGAGATGCGCGAGACGCGCGGCACGCTCACCGAGCGCGGGCAGGACTCGCCTTACCGCAACCGGCCGATCGGGGAGTCCCTGCGGCTGTTCCGCGAGATGCGCGCCGGCAAGCACGCCGAAGGCAGCATGATCCTGCGCGCCAGGATCGACATGGGCTCGCCGAACATCAACATGCGCGACCCGGCGATCTACCGCATCCGCTTCGCCGAGCACCACATGACCGGCGATGCGTGGAAGGTCTACCCGATGTACTCGTACGCGCACCCGATCGAGGACGCGCTGGAGAACATCACCCACTCGATCTGCACGCTCGAGTTCGAGGACCAGCGCCCGTTCTACGACTGGGTGCTCGAGCGCATCGTGCCACTGCTGCGGCGGCCGCAGTTCGAGGCGGCAAAGCGCATGCTCGACGGCATCGTCGAGGCCGGCGTCGAGTCGCGCCGCGAGTTCGCGCTTCACTGCCGCAACTTCGGCGAAAAGCTCGGCGCGAGCCGCTACGAGCGCCGCGCTGAAGCGATGTTCGCGAGCTGGAGCCGCAACCCGGACCTCGCGGCACAGGACGCCGACGAGTTCTTCAAGCTGCTGCGCGAGCACGCGCAGCACTTCACGCCGCTGCTGCAGGCCGCGCTCGACGAGCGCAGGCCGAACCCCTTCCTGCTGCCGCACCAGTACGAGTTCAACCGGCTCAACCTCAGCTACGTGGTGATGAGCAAGCGCAAGCTGATCCAGCTCGTCGAGGACAAGATCGTCGACGGCTGGGACGACCCGCGCATGCCGACCATCGTCGGCCTGCGCCGGCGCGGCTACACGCCGCAGTCGCTGCAGCTCTTCGCCGAGCGCACCGGCGTCAGCAAGAGCCCGCAGTGGATCGACTACGCGCTGCTCGAGCAGGCGCTGCGCGACGACCTCGACGCGCGCGCCCCGCGCGCGGTGGCGGTGCTGCGGCCCGTGAAGCTCGTGCTGACCAACTTCCCCGCCGACCTCAGCGAAGACACGCATCCGCCGGTGCATCCGCACATGCCGGAACTCGGCGTGCGCACGATCCCGCTGCGCCGCGAGCTGTGGATCGAGGCCGACGACTTCATGGACAACGCGCCGGCCGACTACTTCCGCCTCGCACTCGGCCCGGAGGGCTCACCCGGCCAGCCGGTGCGGCTGCGCTACGGCTACGTGATCCGCGCCACCGGCGTGGTGAAGGACGACGCCGGCGAGGTGGTCGAGGTCCATGCGGAATACCTGCCCGGGACGATGAGCGGCTCGCCGGGCGCCAACAGCGTCAAGACCCGTGCTGCGATCCACTGGCTGCCGGTCGCGGACAGCATCCCGGCCGAAGTGCGCGTGTTCGACCGGCTGTTCACCGATGCGCAGCCGGATGCGAGCGGGGATTTCCTCTCCGTGATCAATCGCTCCAGCAAGCACGTGCTCAACGCGCACGTCGAGCCCTCGCTGGCGCATGCCAAACCCGACGACAAGTTCCAGTTCGAGAGGAACGGGTACTTCGTGGCGGACCTGAAGGATCACTCGCGCGCGGCGCCGGTGTTCAACCTGGCGGTGTCGCTGAGGGACTCGCGGGCCGCGGGCAAGTAGGCTCCGTGCCGGCCTCCCTGCGCGCGACGCGCAGGGCCGGTGTCGTCACGACTGGGGCCCGGCGGGCGGATCCGAGCGGATCCGTTCCCCGCCCGGCGGCAGCGGCACCATCACGCCCTGTCCCGGCGCGCTGCAACCCTGGTCACAGCAGCGCCCCGGCTGCCTGTTCCGGGTGATCGCACGCTTTCCGTTCTCCGCCAGCGCGCCGCGCTCGAGCAGCCGCTCCACCAGATCGACCTTGTTGCCGAGCGGATAGTTGCGCCAGATCTCCTGCTTCATCGCGGCCGGCGACCCGCCGCCGTGCAGGCTGATCACCGAGTACCAGCCGCCCTGGTACGACGCCGTCAGGTCCTCGATGAAGCGCGCGACCTCGATGCGCTTGTCGTAGGGCACGGCGGGATTCGCGCGCAGCACTTCCGCGAGCGTGGCCGCTGTCGCGGGGTTGTGGTCCTCGTCCGGCCCCGGCAGCGCGACGACCAGGCCGCCCGACACCTCGTGCGCCAGCCGGTGCATGTCGTAGATCTGCGTTGCCAGCAGCAGCTTGCCGATGTTCGCGAAGACCGGCTCCGGCATGAAGGTCCCGCTGCACGGGTCCTGCGTGCCGTAGACGCTCGCCGCCACGCCGCACGCATAGAACCCCTCGACGATCTTGATCAGCTCGACCATCGGCTCGCGCAGCGCGGACTTCCGGCCGGGGTCGAAGCCG
>JAOUJD010000314.1 GCA_029883565.1 Burkholderiaceae bacterium | reverse complement strand
CGCGTACGACACCGAATACGCGATGGTCGATCGCGACGACGACCTGAGGGTCGGCATCAAGTCGTCGGCCATTTTCTTCGGCCGTGCCGACGTGGCGGTCGTGATGGCGTGCTACGGGGCCTACCTATCGCTGCTGATCCTGCTCGGCAATGCGATCGGCGCGCGCTGGCCCTTCTACGCCGGCTGCGCGGTGGCATTCGTGTTCGCGCTGTATCACTACCTGCTGATCCGGGCGCGCACGCGCGAGGGCTGCTTCCGCGCGTTCCGCCACAACAACTGGGTGGGCCTTGCCGTATTCGCCGGCACGGTCGCGGATTTCGCCCTGCGCTGACAGTCCGGGACCGATCGCCGCCGTATTCGCCGGCGGCAGCCGCGGCCGCGACTAGCGGTCGAGTTCGTCGCCCAGTTCCCTGGCCCGTGCGTTGGCCGCGTGCAGCGCCCGCACGATCGCCGCCTTCACGCGATCCGCCTCGAAGCACTGCAGCGCCGCGGCGGTCGTGCCGCCCTTGGACGTCACCCGCTCACGCAGGACCGCCGCCGGTTCGTCCGACGCGGCGGCCAGCCGCGCGGCGCCGAGGAAGGTCTGCACCGAGAGGCTGCGCGACTGCGCTTCGGTCAGGCCCATCTCGCGCGCGGCCTGCTGCATGGCCTCGATGAAGAAGAACACATAGGCCGGGCCGCTGCCGGAGACCGCAGTCACCGGGTCGAGCATCGACTCGTCGTCGAACCAGACGACTTCGCCGACCGCGCGCAGGATGAGTTCGGCCGCCGCGCGCTGTCCCGCGCTGACGCCCGGCAGCGCCGCAGCCCCGGTGATTCCGGCGCCGATCAGCGCCGGCGTGTTCGGCATCGTGCGCACCACGACATCGGAGCCGAGCCAGCGGGCAAGGGTGCTCGCCCGCACGCCGGCCGCGATGGACAGCACGAGCGGCCTCGCCAGATGCGGCCTGATTGCGTCCACGGCGGCCCGCATCTGCTGCGGCTTGACCGCGAGCACCACGATCTCGGCCGAGCCCAGCCATGCGCCGGCCACGCCGTGAGCCTGCACGCCGAACCGGGCCTGCAGGTCGCCCGCGCGTCCCGCGTCGATTTCGAGCACCTCGATGTCGTGCCCGCCGCCCGCCTGCGCCAGGCCGCCGATCAACGCCGCCGCCATGTTGCCGCCACCGACAAAAGCGATCTTCATTGCTTCCTTCGTTCCCGTTCGCCAAATATTGCCGTGCCGATCCGCACCATGGTGGAGCCCTCGAGCACGGCGTCCTCGAGGTCGGCGGACATGCCCATCGACAGCGTGTCGAGCGGCAGGCCGCCCGCCCTGAGCCGTTCGAACAGGATGCGCATCGCCGCCAGCGGCGCGCGTCGCCGCGTCTCGTCCGCCTCGGGTTCGGGGATCGCCATCAGTCCGCGCAGCTTCAGGCGGGGCAGGCGCGCGACCTCGCGGGCCAGTCCGTCGAGCGCGGCCGGTTCGACTCCGCTCTTGCTCGCCTCGCCGCTGATGTTGACCTGCACCAGGACGTTCAGCGGGGGTCGATCCGCAGGGCGCTGCTCCGCGAGGCGCTGCGCGGTCTTCAGGCGGTCGACCGACTGGACCCAGTCGAAGAGTTCGGCGATCGTCCTTGTCTTGTTGCTCTGGATCGGGCCGATGAAGTGCCACTCCGGCCGCGCGTCGGTCAGTTCCCGCAGGCGTTGGATCTTGTCGGCCGCTTCCTGCACGTAGTTCTCGCCGAAGGCCCGCTGGCCGGCCGCGACGGCCGCGAGCACGACCTCGGCGGGAAAGGTCTTGCTGACCGCGAGCAGGCGCACGGACTGCGGATCACGGCCGGCAACTCGCGCGGCTTTGGTAATGCGCTCGTGTACCGCCTGCAAATTGCCTTGCACCGCCTCTTGCAAACTCGACATAATCCTCAGCAAAGAAGGCTAGATGCTTGTCTTTTCTAGCTTTTTTGCGGGACCACCGGGGCGGGTACCCGCGTTACGCTTGTTCATTGAGACTTTCCGTCGGCGGCGGATCGGTTCCCGCCACCCTGACGCCCTAATTGCTGCGCAACGCGCACCCGCCATGGACATCTCAGAACTGCTCGCATTCTCCGTCAAAAACAAGGCGTCCGACCTGCACCTGTCGGCCGGACTGCCGCCGATGATTCGCGTCCACGGCGACGTGCGACGGATCAACCTGCCGCCCCTGGAGCACAAGGATGTGCACGGCATGATCTACGACATCATGAACGACGCGCAACGGAAGATGTACGACGAGAACCTCGAGTGCGACTTCTCGTTCGACCTGCCCGGCCTGGCGCGCTTCCGCGTCAACGCCTTCAACCAGGACCGGGGCGCTGCGGCGGTGTTGCGGACCATCCCGTCGCGCGTGCTGTCGCTCGAGGAACTGCAGTGTCCGCGGCAGTTTGCCGACTTTTCGTCGAAGCCGCGTGGTCTCGTGCTGGTGACCGGGCCGACCGGTTCCGGCAAGTCGACGACGCTGGCCGCCATGGTCGACCACGTCAACAACAACCTGTACGGCCACGTGCTGACGATCGAGGATCCGATCGAATTCGTGCACGAGAGCCGCAAGTGCGTCATCAACCAGCGCGAGGTCGGGCCGCACACGCTGTCGTTCGCCAACGCGCTGCGCTCCGCCCTGCGCGAAGACCCGGACGTGGTGCTCGTGGGCGAGCTGCGTGACCTCGAGACGATCCGCCTGGCCCTGACCGCGGCCGAAACCGGCCACCTCGTGTTCGGAACGCTGCACACGTCGTCCGCCGCCAAGACGATCGACCGGATCGTCGACGTGTTTCCCGCAGCCGAGAAGGAAATGGTCCGCGCGATGCTGTCCGAGTCGGTGGTCGCCGTGATCTCGCAGACCCTGCTGAAGGTGAAGGATGGCAACGGCCGGGTGGCGGCGCACGAGATCATGGTCGGCACCCCCGCCATCCGCAACCTGATCCGCGAGAACAAGGTGGCGCAGATGTACTCGATGATCCAGACCGGCAGCCAGTTCGGCATGCAGACGCTCGACCAGAACCT
>JAOUJD010000313.1 GCA_029883565.1 Burkholderiaceae bacterium | reverse complement strand
AGCCCGCGTCCTGATCCTTGGCGCCGGCGTGGCGGGACTGCAGGCGATCGCGACCGCAAAGCGCCTGGGCGCGGTGGTCGAGGCTTCCGACGTGCGGCCGGCCGTCAAGGAACAGATCGAGTCGCTCGGCGCCAAGTTCGTCGATGTTCCTTACGAAACCGACGAGGAGCGCGAGATCGCCCAGGGAGTCGGCGGCTACGCGCGGCCGATGCCGGCCTCGTGGATGCAGCGGCAGGCGGCCGCCGTCGGCGAGCGCCTGAAGCAGACGAACATCGCCATCGCCACCGCGCTGATCCCGGGCCGCAAGGCGCCGGTCCTGATCACCGAGGAGATGGTCAAGGGCATGCAGCCCGGGTCGGTGATTCTCGACATGGCGGTGGAGCAGGGCGGCAACTGCGCGCTGTCGGAGCTGGGCAAGACGGTCACGAAGCACGGCGTGCACATCATCGGGCAGCCGAACATCCCGGCGACGGTGGCGACCGATTCATCGGCCCTGTACGCCCGCAACGTGCTCGATTTCCTGAAGCTCGTCTTCGACAAGGACGGCAACTTCGCGCTGCCCGCCGACGACGACATCGTGACCGCCTGCCTGCTGTGCACGGGCGGCGAGATCAAGCGCAAGAACTGACAACCGGACCAGCGAGCGATAGACATGGAAGCTGTCAGCCCCATCATCATCAACCTGATCATCTTCGTGCTGGCGATCTACGTCGGATACCACGTGGTGTGGAACGTGACGCCGGCCCTGCACACCCCCCTGATGTCGGTCACCAACGCGGTGTCGGCCATCATCATCGTCGGCGCGATGCTCGCGGCGGCGCTGACCGAGACCGGTCTCGGCAAGACGATGGGTGTGCTGGCCGTCGCGCTGGCCGCGGTCAACGTGTTTGGCGGCTTCCTGGTCACGCGCCGGATGCTCGAGATGTTCAAGAAGAAGGAGCCGAAAGCCGGCTCCGGGAAGAAATAGGGGCGCGCGATGGCACTCAGCATGAACGTCGTCATCCTGCTGTACCTCGTTGCCTCGGTGTTCTTCATCCAGGCGCTGAAGGGACTGTCGTCCCCGGCCAGTTCGCGGCGCGGCAACGCGTTCGGCATGGTCGGCATGGCGATCGCGATGGTCACCACGGTGGCCCTGGTCTACAAGCTGGCGCCGCAGGCGGCCACCGGCGGCATGGTGTGGGTGCTGGTCGGGCTGCTGGTCGGCGGCACGGCCGGCACGATCATGGCGAAGAAGGTCGAGATGACCAAGATGCCGGAGCTGGTCGCCTTCATGCACAGCATGATCGGCCTGTCGGCGGTGTTCATCGCCATCGCCGCGGTGGCCGAGCCGTGGGCCTTCGGCATCGCTCCGCACGGCGGGACGATCCCGACCGGCAACCGGATCGAGCTCTTCATCGGCGCCTTCGTCGGCGCGATCACGTTCTCCGGTTCCGTCATCGCCTTCGGCAAGCTGTCGGGCAAGTACAAGTTCCGGCTGTTCCAGGGCGCGCCGGTCGTGTTCTCCGGCCAGCACATGGTCAACCTCGCGCTGGCGATCGCGATGCTGGTGTTCGGCCTGTGGTTCGCCTTCACGCAGAACTGGTTCGCCTTCTGGGCCATGCTGGCCATCGCGTTCGTGCTCGGCGTGCTGATCATCATTCCGATCGGCGGAGCGGACATGCCGGTGGTGGTGTCGATGCTGAACAGCTACTCCGGCTGGGCCGCGGCCGGGATCGGCTTCTCGCTGAACAACTTCATGCTGATCGTCGCCGGCTCGCTGGTCGGCTCCTCGGGCGCGATCCTCAGCTACATCATGTGCAAGGCGATGAACCGCTCGTTCTTCAACGTGATCCTCGGCGGCTTCGGCGGGGAGGTCGCGGCGGTGGCGGGCAAGGCCGAGCAGCGGCCGGTGCGGTCCGGATCGCCGGAGGATGCGGCCTTCCTGATGGAGAACGCCGAGACGGTGATCATCGTTCCGGGCTACGGCCTGGCGGTGGCGCGCGCCCAGCATCCGCTGAAGGAACTTGCCGACAAGCTGATCGAGAAGGGCGTGACGGTCAAGTACGCGATCCACCCGGTGGCCGGCCGCATGCCGGGCCACATGAACGTGCTGCTCGCCGAGGCCGAGGTGCCGTACGACCAGGTGTTCGAGATGGAGGACATCAACGGCGAGTTCGGCGAGGCGGACGTGGCCCTGATCCTCGGCGCCAACGACGTCGTCAATCCTGCCGCCAAGGATCCGAAGTCGGCGATCGCGGGCATGCCGATCCTGGAGGCCTACAAGGCCAAGCAGGTGATCGTCAACAAGCGCTCGATGGCCTCCGGCTATGCCGGCCTCGACAACGAACTCTTCTACATGCCGAAGACGATGATGGTGTTCGGTGACGCGAAGAAGGTGGTCGAGGAGATGGGCAAGTCGATCGGCGGCTGACGCGTTCCTTGACGTAGCGATGCATCGGCGGGACTTTCTGCTGGGCGCCGCCGCCTCGTCCGCCATCGTGGCCACACCGTCCGTTCGCGCCGCAGCGCGTTTCCAGTACCTGGAGACATCGGTCGCCGAGTTGCAGGCGCGCATGTCGGCCGGCCGGCTGACCGCGCGTACCCTGGCGGCGGGCTACCTGGCCCGCATCGGCGCCATCGACCGCAAGGGACCGCGCATCTGCTCGGTCATCGAACTCAATCCGGATGCCCTTGCCACCGCCGCCGAGCGCGACCGCGAGCGCAAGGCGGGCGTGCTCCGCGGCCCGCTGCACGGCATCCCGGTCCTGCTCAAGGACAACATCGCGACACGCGACCGCATGAGCACGAGCGCCGGATCGCTCGCGCTCGCGAACCTCCCCGCGCCGCGCGATGCCTTTCTCGTGGCGCGAATGCGCGACGCCGGCGCGGTGATCCTGGGCAAGACGAACCTCAGCGAATGGGCCAACTTCCGCTCGACGCGCTCGAGCAGCGGCTGGAGCGCACGCGGCGGCCTGACGCGCAATCCGTATGCGCTCGACCGCAGCGCGAGCGGATCGAGTTCGGCCAGCGCCGCCGCCATCGCGGC
>JAOUJD010000312.1 GCA_029883565.1 Burkholderiaceae bacterium | reverse complement strand
TGTCCGCTCATCGAGGAGCCTCGCCGCCGAGCCTGGCCTGTGCCCCGGGGCGTCCCTGGTGGCACTCGAAGCAGTCGAGCTTGACGCCGGCATAGTCATGGCAGGACTGGCAGAAGGCATCGGGCGCGCCGATCGCGGCTCCGCTGGTCTTGCTCGCGTGGCAGGAAATGCAGCGATTCAGGCTCTCGTCGCCACCGCGGATTCCCTGGTGCACGGTCTTGTCGCGGCGGTGCTTGAGCATCTCCATGTGCGTGCGCCGCATGACGTCGGGCGGCGCGACGCAGGTGGTGCTGCGATCGACGCTGAAGCTCGGCAACGGCACGCGCGTGCCCTCGGCATGCGCCGCTCCCGGCAGGACGCCAGAGAACGCCAGCGCGGCGAGCATCGCCGCGAGGCGCCCACGCGAAGCCCGGTTCGCCATCGAAGCCCTACTCCCCGAGCCCCATCTGGATGTATCCGGTCGGGCACACGTCCGCGCAGATGTGGCAGCCCACGCAGCGGTCATAGTCCGTGAACACGTAGCGGCCGGTGGTGGCTTCCTTCTTCGGAACCTTCTTGACGGCAAGTTGCGGGCAGTAGACGACGCAGTTGTCGCACTCGAAGCACATGCCGCAGCTCATGCAGCGCTTGGCCTCGGCCACCGCCTGTGCCTCGCCGAGGGCGTCCAGGCGTTCCTCGAAGTTGCCGAGCGCGCTCTCCCTGGTGAGCGTGACGAACTTGCGCTTGTTGCGCGACGCGAAGCCGAAGTGGCCGAGGAACAGCGCGCCATGCGGGATCACGTACCGCTCCGAGCGGTTGTCGAAGTTGTGGATCGCTCCCGGCGTCGCGTCGGTACCGCGCAAGGGTTCCTTCACTTCCGGCAGCTTGACGCCCTTCTCGACGTACTTGCGCATCAGGTCGAACTGGTGGACGTCGATCTTGGGGCGCTTCTCCAGTTCCTCCCCGGACAGGTGGCGGTCGATGCCTTCGGCCGCGATCGCGCCGTGGCCGATCGCGGTGGTCAGCAGGTGCGGCCGCAGCACGTCGCCGCCGGCGAACACGCCCGGCTTGCCGGCGACCTGGTAGTTGCGGTCGGCGCCGACTGCGCCCTTGCCGTTGTTGAACTCCTCCAGCCCGGTGAAGTCGACCGCCTGGCCGATGGCCGAGACGATCAGGTCGGCCGGGATCTCCTGCTCGGTGCCTTCCTTGACCTTGATTTCCAGCCTCGGGCCGACCATCTTCGCTTCGCACTCGGCCAGGCGCAGTGCCGTGGCGCGCCCGTCGGGGCCGCGCACGATGCCCACCGGCACCAGGCTGCCCCGGATGTCGATGCCCTCGGCCATCGCCTGCTCGACCTCGTGCTTGTTGGCCTGCATGCGATCGACGTCGAACACGGTCGTCAGCGTGACCTCCGCACCCTGCTTGACGGAGATCTCGGCGACGTCGTGCGCCATGTGGCCGGCGATCGCGCCCTCGAAGTCGGTCGGCTTGGCGTGCTCGATGTGGCCGAGCCGCCGCGCCACGGTCGCCACGTCGATCGACGTGTCGCCGCCGCCGACGACGACCACGCGCTTGCCGACGTGGCGCAGGCGGCCATCGTTGAACGCGCGCAGGAACGAAGTGGCCGTGACGACGTTCGACGCATCGCTGTCCGGCGAGGGCAGGGCGCGGCCCGCCTGTGCGCCCATCCCGAGGAACAGCGCGTCGAACTCCTTGCGCAGGTCCTCGAGCGTCACGTCGGTGCCGACCCGGCATTTCAGTCGCACTTTCACGCCGAGGTCGAGGATGCGCTGGATCTCGGCGTCGAGAACCTCGCGCGGCGTGCGGAAGCCGGGGATGCCGTACCGCATCATGCCGCCGAGGTACTCGCGCTCGTCGAAGACGGTGACCTCGTGGCCCTTCAGCGCGAGCTGGTAGGCGCACGACAGCCCGGCCGGCCCGCCGCCGATCACCGCCACCTTCTTGCCGCTGCGCGTCTGCGGGGCGGCGAACTTCATCCCGTTCTGGATCGCCCACTCGCCCAGGTAGTGCTCGACCGAATTGATGCCGACGTGGTCCTCGACCTCATTGCGGTTGCAACCGGTCTCGCAGGGGGCGGGGCAGACGCGTCCCATGATCGAAGGAAACGGGTTCGCCTCGGTCAGCCGCCGCCACGCGTACTCCTGCCACGACATGCTCGGCTTGCCATCGGCGCCCAGCGGCGGCTTCTCCATGCCGCGCACGATGTTCAGGTAGCCGCGGATGTCCTCGCCCGACGGACAGCTCCCCTGGCAGGGGGGCGTCGACTGGATGTAGGTCGGGCACTTGTGCGAATGGTCCGCGTCGAAGATCTTCTGGTGCAGATCGTCCCATTTGTAGTCGCCGTCCTTGTAGCGACGGAACGTCAGCGGCTTCGATTCGCCGGACTCGGTGGGAACGGTGGTCGACATCGGAATCCTCCCTGACTTCGAATCAGTTCAATGCGGTGCCGCATCCAGCCGGATCGCCGTGCTGACCAGCTGGTGCACGCCTCCGACCATGTTCATCTTGAAACCGTAGTACGGAAGTACCTTGGTGAACTGCGCCTTGCAGATCGCGCAGATCGTCGCCATGAAGTTCACGCCGTGCTCGTCGGCCACCGCCCGCAGCGACTCCATGCGCGGCAGCGCGCCCTTGACGCGCAGGTCGAGCAGGTCGTCGGTCAGGATGCCGCCGCCACCGCCGCAGCAGAAGGTCTTCTCGTGGGTCGTGCCCGGCGCCATCTCGACGTACTTGTTGGCGACCGCGCGGATGATCGCGCGCGGAATCTCGAACTGGCCGCCCGGCCGGTCGCCCATGCGCGATCCGCGCGCGACGTTGCAGGAGTCATGGAACGTGACGACGCGGTGGTCGTTGGCGTCCTTGTCGAACCTGAGCGCGCCGCGCTCGATCAGGTCCCATGTGAATTCGCAGATGTGCGTCGGCTGGCGGTAGCGCGAGTCCAGCTGGCTCTGCAACTGGACGGCGAAGGGGTCCTTGCCGCCGGCGCCGATCCCGACCAGCGTGTTCCAGAAGCTGTAGGCGACGCGCCAGGCG
>JAOUJD010000002.1 GCA_029883565.1 Burkholderiaceae bacterium | reverse complement strand
TCGTGCAGCCGCTTGCCGAAGCGCGTGCTGCGCAGCCACAGCGAGCCGCCCAGTCCGATCGCGGCGGCCACCACGAGCTGCAGCGCGAACGGCGCGCCTGCCAGCGCCACCAGGCCGGCCACCCCCATCGCGACCGCGATCACGAGCAGATAGAACGTGCCGCTCAGCAGCTCGGCGACGAGCAGCCCGAACCCGATGACGAACCACCAGACATAGCCAGCCATGGCAACCCTCCAGGCCCGAACATTCCAGCGCCGCGCCGCATTTCAAGCGGCAACGGGGCGCCGTTCATCGGCGCGCCCGCATTGAACCAGACTTACGCCGGCCGTGCGAGGCGCTGCCAGGTCTCGACCACGGTGTCGGGGTTGAGCGAGATCGACTCGATGCCCTGCTCCATCAGCCATGCGGCGAAGTCGGCATGGTCCGAGGGCCCCTGCCCGCAGATCCCGATGTACTTGCCGCGCGCGCGGCACGCCGAGATCGCCATCGACAGCAGCGCCTTCACCGCCGGATCGCGCTCGTCGAAGCCGGCCGCGACCAGCCCGGAATCGCGGTCGAGGCCGAGCGTCAGCTGCGTCAGGTCGTTGGAGCCGATCGAGAAGCCGTCGAAGTACTCGAGGAAGTCGTTCGCCAACACGGCGTTGGACGGCACCTCGCACATCATGATCACCCGCAGGCCGTTGTCGCCGCGCTTCAGTCCGTTGGCGGCGAGGAGCTCGGTCACGCCCCTGGCCTCCGTCAGCGTGCGCACGAACGGCACCATGATCTCCACGTTCGTCAGGCCCATGTCGTTGCGAACGCGCTTCAGGGCGGCCGCTTCCAGTCGGAAGCACTCGCGGAAGGAGTCCGCGATGTAGCGCGCGGCGCCGCGGAACCCGAGCATCGGGTTTTCCTCGTCCGGCTCGTAGCGGGAACCACCGATCAGTTTCTTGTACTCGTTGCTCTTGAAGTCCGACATGCGGACGATCACCTTCTTGGGCCAGAAGGCGGCGCCGATCGTCGCGATGCCCTCCGCCAGCTTGGACTCGAAGAAGGCCCGCGGACTGCGGTAGCCGGCGGACAGCCGCTCGACGGCGAGCTTCAGGTCCGGATCGAGGTTCGGGTAGTCGAGCACCGCCTTCGGGTGCACTCCGATGTTGTTGTTGATGATGAACTCGAGGCGGGCAAGCCCCACGCCTTCATTGGGCAGCGACTGGAAGTCGAACGCCAGCTGGGGATTGCCGACGTTCATCATGATCTTCACGGGGATCTGCGGCAGCGCGCCCTGCCGGATGGTCTCCACTTCCATCTCGAGCTTGCCGGCGTAGATGTTGCCGGTGTCGCCCTCGGCGCACGACACGGTGACGGTCGCGCCCTCGCTCAGCGTGGCGGTCGCGTCGCCGCAGCCCACCACCGCCGGAATGCCGAGTTC
Organism: Burkholderiaceae bacterium; assembly: GCA_029883565.1. Taxonomy (GTDB): domain Bacteria; phylum Pseudomonadota; class Gammaproteobacteria; order Burkholderiales; family Burkholderiaceae_F; genus JAOUJD01. The sequence goes on along the minus strand of JAOUJD010000002.1, from coordinate 45,361 downwards.
GCGCGCGATGATGGCCGCGTGGCAGGTCCGGCCGCCGCGGTTCGTGACGATCGCCGCCGCCCGCTTCATGACCGGCTCCCAGTTCGGGTCCGTCATGTCCGTGACCAGCACGTCGCCGGACTGCACGCGGTCCATCTCGCTGGAACTCTCGACGATCCGCACCTGGCCGACGCCGATCTTCTGTCCGATCGCGCGGCCCGACGCGAGGATCTCGCCCTTGCCCTTGAGGCGGAAGCGCTGCTGCGTTTCGCCGCTGGAGCGCGACTTCACGGTCTCCGGGCGCGCCTGCAGGACGTAGATCTTGCCGTCGAGGCCGTCCTTGCCCCACTCGATGTCCATCGGCCGGCCGTAGTGCTGCTCGATGATGACGGCGTAGCGCGCCAGTTCGAGGACGTCGTCGTCCGTGAGCGAGAAGCGGCGGCGTTCGGCCTCGCCCACGTCCACCGTGCGCACGGTCCGGCCCGGTCCGCCGTTGTCCTCGAATTCCATCCGGATCAGCTTCGACCCGAGTGAGCGCCGGATGATCGGGAACTTGCCAGCTGCCAGCATCGGCTTGTGCACGTAGAACTCGTCGGGGTTCACGGCGCCCTGCACGACGGTCTCGCCCAGCCCGTAGCTGGATGTGATGAACACGACCCCGTCGAATCCCGACTCGGTGTCCATCGTGAACATCACGCCGGACGACCCGCGGTCGCTGCGCACCATGCGCTGCACTCCGGCCGACAGGGCGACCTCGGCGTGCGCGAATCCCTTGTGGACCCGGTACGCGATCGCGCGGTCGTTGTACAGCGAGGCGAACACGTGGCGGATCCGGTCCAGCACAGCGTCGATGCCGGCGACATTCAGGTAGGTCTCCTGCTGCCCTGCGAACGACGCGTCGGGCAGGTCCTCCGCCGTCGCGCTGGACCGCACCGCGAAGGTCATCTCGCCTGCGGAAGACCCCGCAAGCTCTTGATAGATTTCCCGAATTTCCTTTTCCAGCGCGGCGGGGAGCGGCGTGCCGACGACCCACGAGCGGATCTCCTCGCCGGCTTCGGTCAACGCCCTGACGTCATCGACGTCGAGCGCGTCGAGACGGGCGCCGATTCGTTCGCGCAGCTTGCCGGCGTCGAGGAACACCCGGAACGCCTCGGCCGTCGTCGCGAATCCGTCCGGCACGCGCAGGCCGGCCGCGGAGAGCTGGCTGAGCATCTCCCCGAGGGACGCATTCTTGCCGCCCACCGAGTCGACGTCGGTCATGCGAAGTTGTGAGAACGGGACGACGTACTTGCCGCGTTGCATGCGCACTCCTGGGAAGGACCGAACCGCCGGTATGACAGAATCCGGTCGATTTTACCGGCCGCGACCGTTTTTTCGTGCGCTGCATCAAAGACGAGCCAGCATGCCCGATCGCCCACAGACCAGCTACGACCGCACCGTGTTCTTCGTGTCCGACGGCACCGGCATCACCGCCGAGACGCTCGGCCACAGCGTCCTGACCCAGTTCGAGCATCTCCGCTACCGGCCGCAGCGCATCCCGTTCATCGACTCCGCCGACAAGGCGCGCGAAGCGGCAGCCCGCATCAACGAGGCGGGCGAGCGCGACGGCAAGCGGGCCATCGTGTTCTCGACCCTCGTGAATCCGGCGGTCGCGGCCACGCTGAAGACCAGCGCCTCGGCCTTCTTCATCGAGATGTTCGAGACCTTCGTGGAGCCGCTGGAACGCGAGCTCGGCCTGAAGAGCACGCACACCATCGGCCGCTCGCACAACATCGCGGTGAACTCGGAGGACTACAAGAACCGGATCGAGGCGATCAACTTCGCCCTGGCGCACGACGACGGCCAGTCCGCGAAGGGGCTCGCCACGGCCGACGTGATCCTGGTTGGCGTATCGCGCTCGGGCAAGACCCCGACGAGCCTGTACCTCGCCATGCAGTACGGCGTGAAGGCCGCCAACTATCCGCTGATCCCCGAGGACTTCGAGCGCGGCCAGTTGCCGAGCGCCCTGCCCCAGCACAAGTCCAAGATCTTCGGCCTGTCCATCGCGCCGGAGCGCCTGACCGAGGTGCGCAACGAGCGCCGCCCCAACAGCCGCTATGCGTCGCTCGAGAACTGCCGCTACGAGGTGGACGCGGCCGAGCGGATGATGAAGCGCGAGAGCATCCGCTGGCTTTCCTCGACCACCAAATCGATCGAGGAAATCGCCGCGACCATCATGCAGGAGATCCGGCTGGAGCGGCGGTCCTACTAGGGAGCGCCGCTGCGGCCGGCGCGCCGCCGGCGCGCCTGTTCGAACAGGCACACCGCCGCTGCAGCGGCGACGTTGAGCGATTCCACCCCGGTTGCCAGCGGAATCCGCAGGCGCCGCTGCGCGACGGCCGCGGCATCGGGGCTCAGCCCCTGTCCCTCGGACCCGAACAGCCACAGCGTCGGCGCGCGCCCCCACTCCGCGGCGTAGAGGTCCTCGCCGCCGACATCGGCCGCCAGGACGGTCCCTTCGAATCCCCTGGCCGCATCCGCGGCGGCAACGCCCTCCGCGATGTGGAGGACGAAGTGCGCCCCCATCGCGGCCCGCATCACCTTGGGCGACCACGCGTACGCGGTTCCGGGCCCGACGATGACACGCCGCACCCCCGCCGCGGCGGCCGTCCGCAGCAGGGTGCCGACATTGCCCGGATCCTGCACGCCGTCGAGGTACACGGCATCGACTGACAGGGCGGTCCAGTCAGGCGCCGGCGGAATCTCGATCTCGGCCAGCACGCCGGCGCCGTGCTCGACCGGAGAGAGCGCGTCGTAGAGCGCCGGCGCGAGTACGACGCGCTTGACCCGGCCGTGCGAATCGGCGGCCTCCAGGCGCGCGACGAGCGCTTCCACCGCCGGCGACACTCCGCCCCGCAGCACGAGCGTGACGATGGCGACCCCGGCGTCGAGCGCGGCCTCGATCACGTGCACGCCTTCGGCCAGCGTGCGACCGGCGTCGCGGCAGGCCCGCGCCGACTCGGCGAGCCGACGCAGACGCCGCACGAGCGGGTTATCGGGCGAGGTGATGCGCATTCGACGGCGTGCCGAGGAGTCCGCGCACGGGCGCGAAACTGCGCCGGTGCAGCGGGCACGGCCCGAGGCGCTGCAGGCAATCAAGGTGCTCCGGCGTGCCGTATCCCATGTGCCGCGCGAAACCGTAGCCGGGATGCAGTGCGTCGAAGGCGCGCATCAGCGCGTCGCGCGCGGTCTTTGCGAGGATCGATGCCGCCGAGATGGCCGGTTCGACCGCATCGCCGGACACGATCGCGCGGCCGGGGATCGCCAGTCGAGGCATCTGGTTGCCGTCGACCAGTGCGTAGTCGGGCGCGACCGGCAGGGCGTCCACGGCGCGGCGCATCGCCAGCAGGCTCGCTTGCAGGATGTTCAGCCCGTCGATCTCCTCGACGGTCGCTTCGGCGACCGCGAACGCGATGCAGCGCTCGCGGATGCGCTCCGACAGTTCCTCGCGGCGTGCGGGAGACAGGACCTTCGAATCGCGCAGGCCTTCGATGCGGCGGGCCGGATCGAGGATCACCGCGGCCGCGACCACCGGCCCCGCCAGCGGCCCGCGCCCCGCCTCGTCGATGCCGCAGACGCGGCCGCCCGCGAGGGCCGCCTGCTCGAACAGGTCGGGACCGGAGCGCCGGGGCCGCCTCACCGGGAGGCCTCGGCAAGTATGGCGTCGGCGGCGAGGCGCGGCGTGTCGCGCTTCAGCGCATGGTGCATCTCGGTGAAACGGGCGGCGAGGCGCTCGCGTCGCTCGCCGTCGGCCACGAGGTCGAGCACCGCGCGCGCCAGCGCCGCGGGCGTGGCCGCCTCCTGCAGCAGTTCCGGCACGATGAATTCGCCGGCCATGATGTTCGGCAGTCCGACGTAGGGGATGTAGCCCTTGCGTCGCATGATCCACGCCGACAGCCAGGGCATCCGGTAGGAGACCACCATGGGGCGCTTGTACAGCGCGGCCTCGAGTGTGGCGGTGCCGCTCGCGACGAGCACCACGTCACAGGCCTCGAGACAATCGTGCGAGCGGCCGGCCGTCAGCGTCACCGACCCCGCCAGCCGCGGATGTTCCTGCAGCGCAGCTTCAATGGCCGGGCGCAACGACGCGTCGGCCACCGGCAGCACAAACGACAACGCCGGCGATTCGCCCTTCATGTTCGCCATCGCGGCCACGAACGTTGGCGCGAGATACCTGACCTCGTCCGGGCGGGAGCCCGGCAGCACGGCCACGAGGACGCCTGCCTCGCCCAGCCCGAGGCGCCGACGCGCGGCAGTCGCGTCGGGAACGAGCGGAATCACGGCCGCCAGCGGGTGCCCCACGTAGGTGGCCGGAACACCGGCCTCGTCGTACAGCGCCTGCTCGAAAGGAAAGACCAGCAGCATCCGGTCCACCGAACGCCGGACCTGGTCCATGCGCTCGCGCCGCCACGCCCAGATCGACGGGCTGACCAGGTGCACGGTGCGGATTCCCTGCGCGCGCAGCCGCTCCTCGAGGCCGAGGTTGAAATCGGGCGCGTCGACGCCGACGAACAGCCGCGGCCGCAGGTCCACGATGCGGCGGAACAGGTCGTTGCGCAGCCGCAGGAGGCGCGGCAGATGGCGGATCACTTCGACGTAGCCGCGGACCGACAGCGCACGGACATGCTCCCAGGCGTCGAAGCCGGCCTCGATCATCCGGTCACCGCCCACCCCGGCCAGCATCAAGGCCGGCTCACGGCGCTTCAATTCGGCCAGTATCCCGGCCGCCAGCAGATCGCCCGACGCCTCGCCGGCGACGAAGGCGATGCTGGACGGCGCGCCCATCAGCGGATGATGCCCCTCTGCGAGTCGCGCACGAAATCGCGCAGCACGGCCAGGGCGGCGGCCGAACCAGGCTGCTCGGCCGCGAGTCCGTCGAGCGCGGCAACCGCCTCGGCGACCGTCTTGCCGTCCCGGTAGATCACCTTGTAGGCGCGGCGCAGCAGGTTGATGGTGTCGCCGTCGAAGCCGCGCCGCTTCAGTCCCTCGCTGTTGATGCCGTGCGGAGCGCACGGGTTGCCGTTGCAGATGACGTAGGGCGGAACATCGCGCAGGATGATCGAGCCCCCGCCCGCCATGGCATGTGCGCCCATGCTGCAGAACTGGTGCAGGCCGGACATCCCGCCGACGATGGCCCAGTCCCCGAGCGTCACGTGACCGGCCAGCGTGGCGTTGTTGGCAAGGATCACGTGGTCGCCCACGTTGCAGTCGTGCGCGATGTGCACGCTGGCCATGATCCAGTTGTCCGAACCGATCCGCGTCACGCCGCCACCCTGCGCAGTGCCCAGGCTGAAGGTGCATGACTCGCGGACTGTGTTGCCGTCGCCGATGACGAGTTCCGTGTCCTCGCCGCCGTACTTCTTGTCCTGCGGCACTCCGCCGATCGAGCAGAACGGAAAGAAGCGGTTGCTGCGGCCGACGCTGGTGCGCCCGCCGACGACGACGTGCGACTCGAGGACCGTGCCCGGACCCAGCCTGACCTTCGCGCCGACGACGCAGTACGGGCCGATCTCGACGTCGTCCGCGAGTTCCGCGCCCGATGCGACGAGCGCGGTCGGATGAATCCGAGCCATCACGCGGCCTCGCTGGTATTGCGCATCGCGCACATCATCTCGGCTTCGGCCACGATGTTGCCGTCGACGATGGCCCGCCCGGTGAACTTCCCCACTCCCCGTTTCACGCGTCCCATTTCGGCTTCGAGCCGCAACTGGTCGCCAGGCATCACCGGACGCTTGAACCGCGCCGCGTCGATGCCGGCGAAGTAGAACAGCGTGCCGTCGCCCTCCTTCGGCTGCAGCGTCACGTAGGTCAGGAGGGCGCAGGCCTGCGCCAGCGACTCGATGATCAGGACCCCGGGCATCACGGGATGCCCCGGGAAGTGACCCATGAAGTAGGGTTCGTTCATCGAGACGTTCTTCAGTGCGACGATGCGCTCGCCCGGCACGACCTCGAGCACCCGGTCCACCAGGATGATCGGATACCGGTGCGGCAACTTCCGCAGGATTTCGTGGATGTCCATTTTCATGTTTTCTTTCCTTGCCGCTGCAGAGACTCCAGTTGACGCACGCGATCGCGCAGGTCGTCGAGGTGGCGGATGATCGCCGCGGCACGCTCCCAGTCGCGGTTCTTCATCAGCGGGAAGAAGCCCGTGTAGTGGCCGGGCTGCGTCAGCGAACTGGCCACCAGCGTCCCGGGCCCGATTGCGCAGCCGTCGGCAATCGTGATGTGGCCGGCGATCATCGCGGCCCCGCCGATCTGGCAGCCGCGGCCGATGCGGGCGCTGCCGGCGATGCCCACGCAGCCGGCGATGACCGTGTGCGCGCCGATGTGGCAGTTGTGCGCCACCTGGATCTGGTTGTCGAGCTTCACCCCGTCCTCGATGACCGTATCGCCCATCGTGCCGCGATCGACCGTCGTGTTCGCGCCGATCTCCACGTCGTCGCCAATGACCACCGCTCCGACCTGCGGGATCTTGACCCAGCGACCGTCGAGCGGCGCAAAGCCGAACCCGTCGGCCCCGATCACCGCGCCGCTGTGCACGATGCAGCGCTCGCCGAGCCGGCAACCATCGAGGACCACCGCCCGGGGATGAAGCCGGGTGCCAGCTCCGATGACCGCGTCCACGCCGACCACCGCGCCGGCCCCGACGCGCGCCGCCGGGCCGATGGTCGCCCTCGCACCGATGATGGCCCCCGCTTCGACGCGGGCACCCTCGGCGAGTCGAGCCGACGGGTCGACCAGGGCGCCGGTTCCGACTCCGGCCCCGACCGGCTCGGTCGGATGCAGCACCTGCGCCGCGTAGGCGAACCACGCATAAGGCTGGTCGACCACCACGAGGGCCGCCCGGCTTCCGCCAGCGGCCGATATCTGTTCGGCGCTCGACGGCGAAAGCACGATGGCCGAGGCACGGGTGGTCAGCGCGTCGGCCCGGTAGCGCGGATTGGCGAGAAACGCGAGTTCGCCGGGACCGGCACTGGACAGCGGCGCGAGGCCCTTGATCAGGGCGTCCGCGGACCCTTGAATGATCGCCGCCAGCCGGCCGCCGCTTGCGCCGCCAATGGCGGCATTCAGGTCGGCCAGCGACAGTGCGCTCGCCGCCATCGGTCCTACTTGGCGCCGCTGTTGAGCGTCCGCAGGACCTTCTCGGTGACGTCGATGCGGGGGTTGAAGTACACCGCTTCCTGCACGATCAGGTCGTACTTCTCCTGTTCCGCGATCTGCCGGATGATGCGGTTGGTCCGCTCGAGCAGCGCCTGCAGTTCCTCGTTGCGCCGCTGGTTGAAGTCTTCGCGGAATTCGCGCTGCTTGCGCTGGAACTCGCGGTCCATGTCGGCCATCTCGCGCTGGCGGCGCAGCCGATCGGTCTCGGTCATCACCGGTGCGTCCTTCTCGAAGCGTTCAGCCGAGCTCTTGAGCCGCGCGCCCATCTCCTGCAGCTCCTTGTCGCGCTTGGAGAACTCGGCTTCCAGCTTCTGCATCGCGGCGCGCGCCGGCGTCGAGTCGCGCAGGATCCGGTCGGAGTTGACGACGCCGAGCTTCAGCTCCTGCGCGTACGCGAACGTCGTCGAGGCAAACAGCCCGACGGCGACCAGCAGCGCGATCCTCTTGTTCCTCATCGTCCCGCCTCCCTCGAAGCTTGGAATTCTGCCATATCAGAAACCTGTTCCGATCTGGAACTGGAAGCGCTGGAGCCGGTCACCGGGCTTGTCATTGAGCGGGTACGCGTACGACAGCTTGAGCGGACCGAGCGGGGAAATCCACGCCACCCCGATGCCGACTGAATAGCGCATGTCGCCGAAGCTGATCCTCTGGTTCTGGTATACCGGACTGCCGGTGGTGACAGAGCACACCGGTGCGGAGCCATCCGTGATTGGCGTCGAGCCGTCGGGGCACAGGACGTTCTGGCCCCAGACTTGTCCGACGTCGAAGAAGGCCAGGGCCCGCAAGGTGCGGTCGGCACCCGGTATCGGCGTCAGGGCCTCGAGGGATGCGGCAAGCTTCCGGTTCCCGCCGAGGGGGTTGCCGGACAGATCCCGCGGCCCGAGGCTGCCGCCTTCGTAGCCGCGCACGCTCCCGATGCCGCCCGCATAGAAGTTCTTGAAGAACGGGTAAGGGTCGCCCTGGTAGCCGTCGCCGTAGCCGATTTCGGTATTGAACGCGAGCGTCAACCGGCTGGCCAGCGGCCAGTAGTTCTGGAACTGGTAACTCAGCCGGTAGTACTGCAGGTCGAGTGCAGGCAGACCGACCTCGGCGAAGGCGCGCTGGTATGTCCCGCGGCTCGGCGCGAGCAGATTGTCGCGATTGTCGCGGGCCCAGCCGGCCGTCAACGCAAGCGTGTCCGAGCTTTCGCCGAACTGGTTCACGTACTGCACGTACCGGATCGGTGAAAACGGCGTGAGGTCGATCGTCGTGCCTTCCCACCGCAGGCCGAAGTAGACGCGGTCGAACTCGGTGAATGGCACGCCATATGTCACGCCTGCGCCGCGCGTCGAGTACCCGACGCTCGACAGTCCGAGCTGCGCCAGGTCCGACTGGCGGTCGAACACCTCGACCGAGCGGCTGATGCCCTCCGTGGTGACGTAGGGATCGGTGTGCACGATGGAGATGACCCGGTTGGCCTTGCTCGTGTTGATCTCGAGCCCCAGTGCGTTGCCTGTGCCGAACAGGTTCTGCTGCGAAAGGCCGGCGTTGATGACGATGCCTTCCGTGCTGGAGTAACCGGCACCCAGCGAGATGTTGCCGGTGGCTCGCTCCTTGACGGTCACGTTGACGTCGACCTGGTCGGGCGCCGTGGACACGGGCGGCGTCTCGACGTTCACGGACTCGAAGAAACCGAGCCGGTCGATGCGGTCACGCGACAGGCGCACCTTGTCCGAATCGAACCATGCCGACTCGTACTGGCGCACTTCCCGCCGGATCACCTCGTCCTTGGTGCGCGTGTTGCCGGCGACGTTGACCCGGCGCACGTACACGCGCCGGCCCGGGTCGACGACGATCGTGAACGAGACCTCCTGCTTCTGCTTGTCGGCCTCGGGCAGGGGGTTCGCCGTCGCGAACGCATAGCCCAGCGTGCTCATGCGATCGGTGATTCGCTTGCCAACGGCGTTGAGTCGCTCGGCGTTGAAGACTTCGCCCGGCATCACGTCGATCAGAGCGTTGAGTTCCTCGTCGAGGCCGAGCAGTTCGCCCGATAGCTTGATCCCGGAGACCGTGTAGCGGTCCCCCTCGAAGATGTTGATGTTGATGTAGATGTCGTTCTTGTCCGGGCTGATCGACACCTGGGTCGACTCGAGGCGGAAGTCGAGGAAGCCGCGGTTCAGGTAGTACGAGCGCAGCGTCTCGAGGTCGGCGCCGAGTTTCTGCCTGGAGTACTGGTCGCGCTTCGTGTACCACGACAGCCAGTTCGGGGTCGACAGTTCCATCACGCTGCGCAGCGCCGAATCGCTGAAGACGCTGTTGCCCGTGAAGGTGATCGACCGGATGCGCGAGACTTCACCCTCGTTCACCGCCATCGACACGTTGACGCGATTTCGCTCGATGGGCGTCACGGTCGTCTTGACCTCGACACCGTACAGCCCGCGCGAGAGGTACTGGCGCCGCAGTTCCTGCTCGGCCCGCTCGAGCAGCGAGCGGTCGAAGATGCGCCCTTCGGCCAGGCCGACTTCGCGCAGCGACTTCAGCACCTGCTCCTTGTCGAACTCCTTCACCCCGGCGAGGTCGACGGTGGCAAGCGCCGGCCGTTCCTCGACGACGACGACCAGCACGTCACCGTCGACTTCCAGCCGCACGTCCTTGAACAGGCCGCTGCCATAGAGCGCCCGGATCGCCTGGCTGCCCCGCTCCGGGTCGAAGCGGTCGCCAACGCGTATCGGCAGGTAGCTGAAGACCGTTCCCGGCTCGGTACGCTGCACGCCCTCGACGCGGATGTCGCGGACGACGAACTCCTGGGCGAAAGCGCAGAGGCAATAGGCTGTCAGGACTGCCGCCGCAGCACGGCGCAGGGCTACAGGAACGCGGCGCCGGGAAGACACGCGACGATTCAACTTCGGCTTCCAGTCCTAGGATGGGTGCAGGTCAGGAGAGCAGCCGTATCAGGTCGTTGTATAGCGCCAGCACCGTCAACAGTCCGAGCAATGCGACTCCGGCGCGTTGCCCCCACTCGACGATCCATTCTGCCGGCGGGCTACCCTTGAGAATCTCGATCAAATAATACAGTAAGTGCCCTCCATCGAGCATGGGAATGGGGAGCAGGTTGAGCACCGCGAGGCTGATCGACACCAGCGCGAGGAAACTCAGGAAGGATGCGAGGCCGATGCGCGCTGTCTGTCCCGCGTAGTCGGCGATCGTGACCGGCCCGGACAGGTTCTTCCAGGACGCCTCTCCCGTCACCATCTTGCCCAGCATCTTCAGCGAGAACACCGCAGTGTCCGCCGTCTTCTCGACGGCAAGACCGACGCTCTCGAAGGGGCCGTACTGGACCTTGACGAGCGGCGGACGGTCGCTCAGTTCGGCGCCCATCCGGCCAAACGACGTACCCGACTCGTCGGTCACGCGCGCAGGCGTCACGTTCACCCGAACGGCGCGCCCGTCGCGCTCGACTGTCAATTCGAGGGGACGTTCTGCGGAGCCGCGCACGCGTTCGATCAGCGCGCGCGCCGAATCGAGCGGATGGCCCTCGGCGGCCACGATCCGGTCGCCTGCCTGCAGGCCCGCACGCGCCGCCGCGCCGCCTTCGGTCACCCGGCCCACGCGCGGCGGACCGCTGTATGGAACGACGCCGAGCCGCCCGATCACGTCCCCGTCGAGTTCACCGGACGCGATGCTGGCGGGATCCAGCGTGAGCACCCGCCGCGAGGCGTCCGTCCGCTCCACCGCGAGCGAGATCGGCTTGCCGCCCACGGCGCGCTGCAGCAGGATCCAGCGCAGTTCGTTCCAGGAGCGAACCGGCTCGCCTTCGACCTCGACGACCCGGTCGCCGGGCGCGATGCCCGCGTCCGCTGCCGCAGTCGCCGCCGCGGGCTGTCCGAGGATCGCCTGGGGCTCCATCACGCCGATCACGTTCAGCACCCAGTAGACCGCGATCGCGAGCAGCAGGTTGGCAGCCGGGCCCGCCAGCACGATCGCAATCCGCTTGGACACGGACTGCCGGTTGAAGCTGCGCGGCAGGTCGGCCGGAGCGATCGGCGCGCAGTCGGGGTCGCGTTCGTCGAGCATCCGCACGTAGCCGCCGAGCGGCATGGTGGCGACGACCCACTCGGTCCGGTCGGCGCCGCGCACCCAGCGTGCGAGCGGCCGCCCGAAGCCGATCGAGAACCGGAGCACCTTGACGCCGCTCCGGCGCGCGACCCAGTAATGGCCGTACTCGTGCACCACGATCAGGATGCCGAGCGTCACGATGAATGCAGCGATGGTCGTCAGTAGCGTCATTGAGCCTCAGGCCCTCAGTGCCAGCGCGTTGGCCGCGTGCCCGCGCGCGCGTCGATCGATCTCCAGTACCTCGTCGATCCCGGCCGGTTCGGGCGGATCGTAGGACTCGAGAACCCGTTCAATCGTGGGCGCGATGTCGGTGAACCGCAAGCGCCCTTCCAGGAAGGCTTGGACCGCAACTTCGTTGGCAGCGTTCAGAACGGCGCTTGCGCCCCGTCCATGGCGCAGTGCATCGAATGCGAATCCCAGGCACGGAAAACGCCGGTGGTCCGGTGCCTCGAACGTCAACCCGCCAAGCCGGGCGAAGTCCAGCCGCTGCGCACCGCTGGCGATCCGCTCCGGCCAGGCGAGCGCGTAGGCGAGCGGAGTCCGCATGTCTGGCGTGCCCATCTGGGCCAGCACCGAGCCGTCGGGAAACTCGACCATCGAATGGACCACGCTCTGCGGGTGGATCACCACCTCGATGCGCTCGACCGGGATCCCGAACAGCCAGCTGGCCTCGATTACCTCGAGCCCCTTGTTCATCAACGTCGCGGAGTCGACCGAGATCTTGCGACCCATCACCCAGTTCGGATGGGCACAGGCCTCCTGCGGCGTCACGCTGTCGAGGTCGCGACGGTCGCGGAAGGGCCCACCCGAGGCCGTGAGCACGAGCCGCGCGCCATCGCGCTCGACCGCCCGCACACCTGCCAGGCACTGGTGGATGGCGTTGTGCTCGCTGTCCACGGGCAGCAGCGTGGCCCCGCCCCGCCTCACGGCCGCCATCAGCAGGGCACCGGCGCAGACCACCGCTTCCTTGTTCGCCAGCATCAGGCGTTTGCCCGCTTCCGCGGCCGCAAGCGTCGGCATCAGGCCCGCCGCCCCGACGATCGCGGCAAGGACCGCGTCGGCTTCGGGCGCGCCGGCGACTTCCACCAGCGCCCGGGCGCCCGCGGCCACTTCCGCTCGCGCACCCCGAGCACGCATCGCCGAACGCAACCGGTCTTCCAGGGCGGGATCTCCGATGACGACCACATCCGGCCGGATCCGCTGCGCGAGATCCGCCAGCGCCTCGACATTGGAATGCGCCGTCAGCGCGTGCGCTCGATAGCGGTCCGGGTGCCGCTCGATCACATCGAGCGCGCTCGTCCCGATGGAGCCGGTCGCCCCGAGGATCGTCACCGCCTGCGTCACCGGGCCGCCCATTCGAGCAGCGCCGCCAGCGGCAGGGTCGGAAGCAGCGCATCGACGCGGTCGTAGACCCCACCGTGGCCGGGCAGGAGGTGGCTGCTGTCCTTCACTCCGGCCTGCCGCTTCAGCAGGCTCTCGAACAGGTCACCGACGACGGACAGGAGCACCAGGCAGCCCAGCAGGAGCGCTCCGGCCGCGCCTAGTCCCCCAAGCAGGAGGTTGGACAGCAGTTCGGTCTGCGGAGCCACGCGTTGGGCAATCAGGGCAGCGACGATGACGGCAGCCACCGCGCCCACCACTCCCGCCCACGTCTTGCCGGGGCTGATGTGGGGTGCGAGCTTGGTCTTGCCGAAGGCGCGCCCCGAGAAATACGCGGCCGTATCCGCCAGCCAGACGATCACGAGCACCGACAGCAGCACTGCCACGCCTTCGAGCAGGAAGTGCACCAGCGCGACCCATGCCGCCACGGTCAGCAGGACGGCCAGGCCGGTGGACGCGCCGCGCGGAATCCGTCGGGACAACGCATCCGGCCGCAGCAGCAGGATCGTCAACCCCGCCCATACGAGCGAGCTGACGAGCGACAGCGGAAGCAGTGCGCGTTCAATGGCGGCCGGCGCGGCGAGCGCCACCGTGAGCAGGAGGGCGCCGAGCAGAATGGCCGCTCCGAACGCGCCAGCGCGGGGCCAGCCGACGAGGTGCAGCCACTCACCCAGCGCCGCGGCGACGATCGCCGTCGCCAGCAGTTCGAACGCGACAGTCGACCAGGCCAGCGCGCCGACCAGGACGGCGAGCATGACGACGGCGGTAGCGACGCGTTGCTTCAGCACGCGTCAGACCACGTTCGCGACGGCCGTCGCTCCGCCGATCTGCTCGCCCGTCATGCCGAAGCGCCTCTGCCGTGTGGCATACCAGGCGAGCGCGCGGTCGAGCTCGGCGGCGTCGAATGCCGGCCACAGCACGTCGCTGAAGTGCAGTTCCGCGTAGGCCAGCTGCCAGAGCAGGAAGTTGCTGATGCGGCGCTCTCCGCCGGTGCGGATCAGGAGGTCCGGGTCCGGCGCGAACGACAGCGCAAGGTTGCGCGCGATCTCGTCCTCGGAAACCGCGACCGCCTCGCCGTGGCGGCGCGCGCTCGCCGCGCGGCTGGCCGCCTGCGCGATGTCCCAGCGCCCGCCGTAGTTCGCACAGATCGTCAGGTTCAGCCGGCGGTTGGCCGCGGTTCGCTGTTCGGACTCGAGGATCACGCGGCGCAGTTCAGGATCGAACGCCGACAGGTCGCCGACGACGCGCATGCGGATGCCCAGCTCGACCAGCTTGTCGACCTCGCGCCGCAGGGCCGTCATGAAGAGCTTCATCAGGGTCGACACTTCGTCGGCGGGACGACGCCAGTTCTCCGACGAGAAGGCGAACAGCGTGAGGTATTCAATGCCGCGTTCCCCGCACGCCTGCAGGGTGGCACGCACGGCGTCGACGCCCCGCGTGTGCCCGAAGACCCGCGGTCGCCCCTGCGCCTGGGCCCAGCGTCCGTTGCCGTCCATGATGATGGCGACGTGGCGCGGCACACGCGGCCCCTGCGCGCTATCCACGGAAGAAGTGTTGCGAGGCATGACAGTGTCGGGCCGGCGGCTCTAGACCGTCATCACTTCCTTTTCCTTCTCGGCGATCAGCTTGTCGATCTCGCCCACGTAGCGATCGGTCAGCTTCTGGATCGTCTCCTCCGCGCGCCGGTCCTCGTCCTCGGAGACCTGCTTGGCCTTGAGCAGTTCCTTGACATGGTGGTTGGCGTCGCGCCGCAGGTTGCGCACGGCGACCTTGGCGTTCTCGCCCTCGTGGCGCACCACCTTCACCAGTTCCTTGCGGCGCTGCTCCGTCAGCGGCGGCATCGGCACGCGCACGACATCCCCGCTCGTCGCCGGGTTCAGTCCGAGGTCGGAGTCGCGGATCGCCTTCTCGACCACCGGAACCATCTTCTTCTCCCACGGCTGCACCGTGATCGTGCGGGCGTCGCCGAGCCCGACCTGCGCGACCTGTGACAGCGGCACCATGGTGCCGTAGTAGTCCACCTGGATGTGGTCGAGCAGCCCGGTGTGCGCGCGGCCCGTACGCACCTTGGCGTAGTCGTGCTTCAACGCCTCGAGCGATTTCTGCATCTTCTGCTCGGTCGATTTCTGGATTTCTGCGATGCTCATTTCCGTCTCCTCGATGGCGAGACCTATACGTGGACGAGTGTGCCTTCGTCCTCGCCCATCACCGCGCGCTTCAACGCGCCCGGCTTCGTGATGTTGAACACCTTGATCGGCAGCCGCTGATCACGGCACAGGGCGAACGCGGTCGCATCCATGATCTGCAGGTTGCGCGCGAGCGCCTCGTCGAAGGTGATCGTGGAGTAGCGGGTCGCCTTGGGGTCCTTGCGCGGGTCGGCCGAATACACACCGTCGACCTTGGTTGCCTTCAGCACGATCTCGACTCCCATTTCGGAGCCCCGCAGCGCGGCAGCGGTGTCGGTGGTGAAGAAGGGATTTCCCGTGCCGGCAGCGAAGATCACGACCCGCCCCTCTTCCAGGTAACGCAGCGCCTTGGGTCGTATGTACGGCTCGACCACCTGCTCGATGTTGAGCGCGGACTGGACGCGCGCCTCGACGCCCGCCCGCCGCATCGCGTCCTGCAGCGCCATGGCGTTCATGATCGTGGCCATCATGCCCATGTAGTCCGCGGTCGCGCGGTCCATGCCCGCCGCCCCCAGCGCGACCCCCCGGAAGATGTTCCCGCCGCCGATCACGATGGCGACTTCGACCCCGAGCCCCACCACGTCGCCGATGTCGGCCACCATCGACTCGACCGTGGCGCGGTTGATGCCGAAGGCGTCATCGCCCATCAGCGACTCGCCCGACAGCTTCAGCAGGATCCGTCGATACGCGGCACCGCTCGCTGCACTCATCCGCTCTCCTCGGCTGGCGGCCGGTGTCCTCAGGCGCGGGTGGCGGCGGCTGCGGCCACTTCCGCGGCGAAATCGCTCTGCTTCTTCTCGATGCCCTCGCCCACGACGTACAGGACGAATGCGTTGACGCTCGCGCCCCTGGCCTTGAGCAGCTGCTCGATCGTCTGCTTGCCGTCCTCGGCCTTGACGAACACCTGCCCGAGCAGCGTCACTTCCTTCAGGTACTTCTGCACGGTGCCCTCGGCGATCTTGTCGAGCATCGCCTCGGGCTTGCCCGCCTCGCGCGCCTTCTCGACGGCGATGCGCCGCTCGGTGTCGAGCAGGTCCGCAGGCACGCCGGAGGCATCGAGCGCCTTCGGCTTCGAGGCGGCGATGTGCATCGCGACGTCGCGACCCAGTTCGGGGGTGCCGCCGGTGATGTCGACCAGCACGCCGATCTTGCTGCCGCCGTGGACATAGCTGGCCAGCGTGCCCTTTGCCTGCAGCCGCGCGAACCGGCGCAGGGCGATGTTCTCGCCGATGCGGCCGATCAGCGCCGTGCGGGTGCTCTCGACGGTCCCGTCGCCCATCGGCAGCGCGGCCAGCGCCGCCACGTCGGCCGGGCTCTTCCCGATCACCAGTTCGGCCAGGTCTTTGGCGAACCGGATGAAATCGTCGTTCTTCGCGACGAAGTCGGTCTCGGAGTTGACCTCGACGATCGCGCCGGTCGTGCCGGCGGCGCCTATGCTGATCGCCACCACGCCCTCCGCCGCGATCCGCGACGCCGCCTTCGTCGCCTTGTTCCCGAGCTTGACGCGCAGGATCTCCTCGGCCTTCGCCATGTCGCCGCCGGCCTCGGCCAGCGCCTTCTTGCATTCCATCATCGGCGCGTCTGTCTTGTCGCGCAGTTCCTTCACCATCGAAGCGGTGATTTCCGCCATTGACTGCTCCTGCTGTTCCGTTGATCTCTACCCTTCGATCGCGCTTCGCAAAAAAGGGGCTTGCGCCCCTTCCTTGCAGTGCGACGCATCGACCGGGGCGTTACTCCTGGCCTTCGCTGACCTCGACGAATTCCTCGTCGCCGCCGGTGACAGCCTGGACCACGCCCGCGAGCGCCGCGGCCTTTCCTTCGAGCACGGCATCCGCGATGCCGCGGGCGTACAGCCTGACGGCACGGCTGGAGTCGTCGTTGCCCGGAATGACGTAGGCGATGTTCTCGGGAGAGTGGTTGGTGTCGACGACTGCGACCACGGGGATGCCGAGCTTGGCGGCTTCCTGGATCGCGATCTTGTGGTAGCCGACGTCGATCACGAACAGCGCGTCAGGAAGCGCGTTCATGTCCTTGATGCCACCGATCGACTTGTTGAGCTTCTCCACTTCGCGATGGAAGTCGAGCGCTTCCTTCTTCGTCATGCGCTCGGTGCCGTTGTCGGCCAGGATCTGCTCCATTTCCTTCAGGCGCTTGATCGAGACCTTGACCGTCTTGAAGTTGGTCAGCATGCCGCCGAGCCAGCGCTGGTCGACGTACGGCATGCCGCAGCGCTTCGCTTCCTCGACGATCGTCTCGCGCGCCTGGCGCTTGGTGCCGACGAACAGCATCGTGCCGCGGTTGGAAGTCAGCTGGCGCACGAACTTCGTCGCCGCCTGGAACTGGTCCAGCGTGCGTTCCAGGTTGATGATGTGGATCTTGTTGCGATGACCGAAGATGAACGGCGCCATCTTCGGGTTCCAGAAACGGGTCTGGTGGCCGAAATGAACACCGGCCTCCAGCATCTGACGCATGGTCACGGACATGACTTTCCTCTCCAAGGTTGGGTCCTGCGCAAGCGCCGAGGCGAAAGCCGCTGGTTCGTCCCGTGCCGGGATGGTCCATCCGACTGCCGCACCTTGGTGGCGCTGCGCGCGATTTCTGCCTCGCCTGACGGCGGGAAGGTACCGATCCGGGGATGCGGAACCAGCCCGCCGGCGCGCCCGATCCGCACCCGGTCCGGTTTCCCGGCCAAGTGCTTGATTTTCAAGCCGCGAGACAGCCCGATATCATAGCCCCTTCCGCTCCGCCGCTCAAGTGCGAGGTCCAGCCCCGATCATGCCCATCGTCATCAAAACTCCCGAGGACATCGAGGGCATGCGCCTGGCCGGCCGGCTGGCGGCGGAAGTGCTCGACTTCATCACTCCCCACGTGCGCGCCGGAGTCGCCACGGGCGAGCTGGACCGCCTGTGCCACGACTACATGGTCAACGAGCAGGGAACCGTTCCGGCCCCGCTGAACTATGCGCCGCCGGGCTACCGCCCGTTCCCCAAGTCGATCTGCACGTCGATCAACCACCAAGTCTGCCATGGCATTCCTGGCGACCGGGTGCTGAAGAACGGCGACGCGCTGAACATCGACGTCACCGTCATCAAGAACGGCTACCACGGCGACACCAGCCGGATGTATTTCGTCGGCGACGCCTCGATCGCCGCGCGCCGGCTGTCGGAGGTCACCTACGACTGCATGTGGCTCGGGATCCGCCAGGTGCGACCGGGCGCCACGATCGGGGACATCGGCCACGCGATCCAGACCCACGCCGAGAAGCACGGCTACAGCGTCGTCCGCGAGTTCTGCGGGCACGGCATCGGCCGCAAGTTCCACGAGGAGCCGCAGATCCTGCACTACGGCAAGCCCGGCACCCTGGAGAAACTGGTCGCGGGCATGATCTTCACGGTCGAGCCGATGATCAACGCAGGTCGCCGCGACATCAAGGAACTGGCGGACGGCTGGACCATCGTCACCAAGGACCACAGCCTGTCGGCGCAGTGGGAGCACACGGTTCTCGTCACCCCGACCGGTCACGAAGTGCTGACAGTTTCGGCCGGCTCTCCGCCGCCGCCTGCCATCGCGGGGCGCGGAACCACCGAAACGAGCGCTGCCGCGCCGACACCGGCCTGATGCGATGAACGATGGTGCGTTCAAGCTGCGCGACCGGCTGCGGCATGAACGCGAAACGCTGGTCGCCCGCTTCAATGCGGGCGGATCGGTGGATGGCCTGATCCACGGGCTGGCGCGCTCGGTCGACCACCTGCTGCGCGAAGTCGCCGAAGCAAGCGGCATCACGCGCCGGGCCTCGCTGCTAGCCGTCGGCGGCTACGGGCGCGGCGAACTCTTCCCCCACTCCGATGTGGACGTTCTGATCCTGCTGAAGCAGGCACCCGACGAAGCGGACCGGGGAACGATCGAGCGCCTCGTCGGGCTGCTGTGGGACCTCGGGCTGGCCCTGGGGCACAGCGTGCGCACGATCGAGGAATGTCGCGAGGAAGCAGCGCGCGATGTCACCGTGCTGACTTCGATGCTGGAAGCGCGCCTGGTGGCGGGTTCGCGCCGGCAGTTCGAGGCGTTTTCGCGCGCCGTGGTGGACGTCGTGGACCGCGAGGCCTACTTCCAGGCCAAGCTGCTCGAGCAGCAGCAGCGGCACGTCAAGTACAACGAGACGCCATACAGCCTGGAACCCAACGTCAAGGAAAGCCCCGGCGGACTGCGCGACCTGCACGTCGTGCTCTGGATCGCGCGCGCCGCCGGCTACGGAACCCGCTGGACCGAGCTCGCCCGGCGCGGCCTGCTGACCGCCGCCGAAGCAAGCATCATCCGGCTCTCCGAACGGCGGGTGAAGGAGATCCGCGCCCGTCTGCATCTGGTCAGCGGGCGCCGCGAGGACCGCCTCGTGTTCGACGTGCAGAACGCGGTCGCGCAGCAGGCGGGCTTCGAGGCGACGGCGGCCAAACGCGCGAGCGAACTGCTGATGCAGCACTACTACCGCGCTGCCAAGGTCATCACGCAGATGAACACCGCGGTGCTGCTCAACATCGAACAGCGCCTGTTCTCCGGCAGCGCCGAAGACAGCGTCGCCATCGACGCGACGTTCGTCGCCCGCGGCGAGTTGCTGGACATCGAGGACGAGGCAGCGCTCGAGCGCGACCCGAACGCGATCCTGCGGGCCTTCCTTCTGAAGGCGAAGCACATCGAGCTCAAGGGAATGTCCCCGCGCCTGATGCGGGCGCTGTGGCACGCGCGGGTCAGGATCAACGGCGCCTACCGGCGGGACCCGCGCAACCGGGCCACGTTCCTGGAACTGCTGCAGCAACCCAAGGGCGTGCTCCATGAACTGAGGCGCATGAACCAGCTGTCCGTGCTGGGGCGCTACCTGCCGGTGTTCCGGCGCATCGTCGGCCAGATGCAGCACGACCTGTTCCACGTCTACACGGTCGACCAGCACATCCTGCAGGTGCTGCGCAACCTGAGGCGCTTCTCGCTGGCGGAACACGCGCACGAGTACCCGCTGTGCAGCCAGCTGATCTCCGATTTCGACAAACCCTGGCTGCTGTACATCGCCGCCCTGTTCCACGACATCGCCAAGGGCCGGGGCGGCGACCACAGCGTCCTGGGCGCGCGCGACGCACGCCGCTTCTGCCGGGAGCACGGGCTGGAGCGTGACGACGCCGATTTCGTCGGGTTCCTCGTCGAGAATCACCTGTCGATGTCCACGGTGGCGCAGAAACAGGACCTCGCGGACGAGAAGGTCATCCACCGCTTCGCCGAACTCGTCAGGTCGGAGCGGCGCCTGATTGCGCTGTACCTGCTGACGGTCGCTGACATCCGCGGCACCAGCCCCAAGGTCTGGAACGCGTGGAAGGGAAAGCTGCTCGAGGATCTGTTCCGCTCAACGCGTCGCCTGCTAGGCGGCGGAACGGTGTCCCCGTCGGCGGTGCTGGAGGGGCGCAAGCAGGAGGCGCTGAACATCCTGCGCCTGTACGGCCTGTCGGACGATGCGCGCAAGGAACTGTGGGAGCAGCTCGACGTCGTGTACTTCCTGCGACACAGCGCCCAGGACGTCGCCTGGCACACCCGCTCCCTGTTCAACCGCGTAAGCACCGAAAAGCCGGTGGTGCGTGCCCGCCTGGCCAGGATCGGCGAAGGCGCCGAGGTGCTGATCTACGTGAAGGACCAGAAGGACCTGTTCGCGCGCGTCTGCGGCTATTTCGACAACCGCAACCTCAGCATCCTGGATGCCCGTATCCACACCACGCGGCATGGCTACGCGCTCGACACGTTCCTCGTCACGGACAACGGACGCGCGCACCACTACCGGGAACTGCTGAGCCAGGTCGAACACGAACTGGCCGAGTGGATCGGCAAGCAGCACGAACTGCCGGTCCCGGTCAAAGGCCGGATGTCGCGACAGTCGCGCCACTTCCCCGTGGCCCCCGGCGTGCACCTGCAGCCGGATGAACGCGGGTCGCACTACCTCCTGAGTGTCACCGCGACCGATCGCATCGGCCTGCTCTACTCGATTGCGCGCGTGCTTGCCAGGCATGGCCTGAACGTCCACACGGCCAAGGTGCTGACGCTGGGCGAACGCGCGGAAGACGTGTTCCTGATCTCCGGCGCGGAACTGTCCGACGCCAGGACGCAACTTGAAATCGAAGGCGACCTGCTGGAAGCGATCGCGCCCTGAGGCGGCGGCCGCGGTCCGGTCCGCAGTTCAGTCCTCGGCCAGCCCTGCGAATTCGGGAAACAGGACTTCGGTGTAGCCGAAGCGGGAGAAGTCCCGCATGCGCATCGGATAGAGGATGCCGTCGAGGTGGTCGCACTCGTGCTGCACGACGCGCGCGTGAAAGCCCTCGGCGACCCTTTCGATGCGCCGGCCAGCAAGGTCGTAGCCGGAATAACGCAGGTTAGCGACCCGCGGCACCACCCCGCGCAGCCCCGGCACCGACAGGCAGCCCTCCCACCCCTCTTCGATCGTGTCCGTCAGCGGCTCGAGCACCGGGTTGATCAGGATGGTCTGGGGCACCGGGTCGGCCTCCGGATAGCGCGGATTGCGCGCGGACGAATCCGCGTAGCCGAAGATCACCACGCGCAGCGGCACGCCGATCTGGGGCGCCGCCAGCCCGGCTCCGCTCGCCGCGTGCATCGTTTCGAACATGTCGTCCACGAGTGTGCGCAATTCCGGGGCGCCAAAGTCGCGCACTGGCTCCGATATGCGCAGCAGGCGGGGGTCCCCCATGCGCAGGATGTCGCGGATCATGCGTCGGCGCCGCCAAAGAAGGCCAACAGGATGCGCACTGCACGCGTGACCGTCTCGCTCATCACCCGGTCAAGTTCCTCCAGCCGGATCTGCTCCCTGCTGGTGCCGCGCCCGGCGGCGTGATTGACGACGACGCCCAGCGTCGCGTACGCCAGGCCGGCTTCGCGCGCCAGCACGGCCTCGGGCATGCCGGTCATTCCGACCATGTCCCCCCCGTCGCGCGCGATGCGCTCGATCTCGGCCGCGGTCTCGAGGCGGGGACCCTGCGTGCAGCCATACACGCCGCCGTCCACCAGGGGTTCGCCACAGCGCGCCGCCGCCGCCAGCAGGGCCGCACGCAGGGACGACGCATACGGGAGCGTGAAGTCGACGTGGATCACCGGGTTCTCGGAGCCCTCGAAGAAGGTCGCCTTGCGGCTGTGGGAGTAGTCGATGATCTGGTCTGGCAGCACCAGCACGCCCGGACCGAGGTCCGCGCGGATGCCACCGACCGTCGCCACCGAGATCACGCCCTCGACCTTCAGTTCCTTCAGCGCCCAGATGTTCGCGCGGTAGTTGATCTCGTGCGGGGCCAGCGTGTGGCCGTACCCGTGGCGCGCAAGGAACACGACGTCGGCGCCGGCCAGGCGGCCGAACGTCAGCGCTCCCGAGGGCTCGCCGTAGGGAGTGCGCATGACCTGGCGCCGCGGTGCCTCGAGCACCGTCAGCTTTGCCAGTCCGCTACCGCCGATGATTGCGTACACCTAGGCCTCCAGAAGCCGCTTCAGTTGAGCCTCGTCGATGATCGCCACGCCGAACTCGCGCGCCTTGTCCAGTTTGCTGCCCGCCGCATCGCCAGCCACCACGTAGTCCGTCTTGCCGGACACCGAGCCCGCGACCTTGCCGCCCGCGGCCTCGATGCGGCCCTTCGCTTCGTCCCGGGTCCAGTGCGGCAGCGTACCCGTCAGCACGAACGTCTTGCCGGCGAGGTGACCGGCCGCCGTCCGTTGCGCAGCGCCTTCGGTCCACTCGAGCCCCGCCTTGCGCAACTGCGCGATCACCTCGCGGTTGTGAGGCTCGGCGAAGAAGCGGGCCACGGACGCCGCGACCACCGGGCCGACATCGGGAACCTCGAGCAGTTCCGCCTCCGACGCCGCCCCCAGCGCGTCGAGGGAGCCGAAGTGCCGCGCCAGGTCGCGCGCCGTCGATTCGCCGACGTGGCGGACGCCCAGCGCGTAGACGAAGCGCTCGAGCGTCGTGTGGCGCGCGCGCTCGAGGGCCTGCAGCAGGTTTTCCGCCGACTTGCGGCCCATGCGCTCGAGCTGCTCGACCGTGGCCAGGTCGAGGCGGAACAGATCGGCGGGCGTCCGCACCAGGTCCGCCTCCACCAGCTGCTCGACCAGCTTGTCGCCGAGCCCTTCGATGTCCAGCGCCCGGCGTCCCGCGAAGTGCAGCAGGGCCTGCTTGCGCTGCGCCGGGCAGAAGAGTCCGCCGCTGCAGCGCAGGTCCTTCTCCTCGGCATCCCGCTCCACGCTGGAGCCGCAGACCGGGCACGCGGTCGGCATGGCGAACGCGCGTGCGCCGGCCGGACGACGCTCGGGCAGCACGGCGACGACCTGCGGGATCACGTCGCCAGCGCGCCGCACCGTCACCGTGTCTCCGATCATCAGGTCGAGCGCACGGATGTAGTCCTCGTTGTGCAGGGTCGCATTGCTGACGGTGACGCCGCCGACGAACACCGGGGCGAGCCGGGCGACCGGGGTGATCTTGCCGGTCCGCCCCACCTGCACGTCGATGCCCAGCACCTGCGTCACCTCCTCCTGCGGCGGGTACTTGTGCGCAACGGCCCAGCGCGGTTCGCGCGAGACGAAACCGAGCTCGCGCTGCAGCTCGAGCGAGTTGACCTTGTAGACGACGCCGTCGATATCGAAGGGCAGCCGGTCGCGCCGCGCCGCCACCGCGGCGTGAAACGCGATCAGCTCGTCGGCGCCACGCGCGACCGTGCGGTCGTCGGCAACGGGCAATCCCATCGACGACAGCGCAGCCAGCACCGCACTGTGCGTCCGCGGCACGTCCCAGCCGTCGCTCTCGCCCAGCCCGTAACAGTAGAAGGAGAGATTCCGCGAGGCCGTGATGCGCGAGTCGAGCTGGCGCAGGAAACCGGCCGCCGCGTTGCGCGGGTTGACGAACACCTTTTCGTCGGCCGCGCGGCGCCGCTCGTTCAGGCGCTCGAACTCGTCGCGCCGCATGAACACCTCGCCCCGCACCTCGAGCACGGCCGCCGTCACGCCACCCAGGCGCAATGGGATCGACCGGATCGTCCGCACGTTCGGCGTCACGTCCTCGCCCACTTCGCCGTCGCCGCGCGTGGCGGCGCGCGCCAGCACACCGTGCTCGTAGCGCAGGCTGACGGCAAGCCCGTCGAACTTCAGTTCCGCGGAATACTCGACGGCGGGGTCGTCGGCCACGAGGCGCAGTTCGCGGCGGATGCGCGCGTCGAAGGCGCGTGCCCCCTCCGGTCCCGCATCGGTCTCGGTCCGGATCGACAGCATCGGCACGCGGTGGCGAACCTCGGGCAGGTCCGCGCGCGGCGGTGCGCCGACACGCTGCGTCGGCGAGTCCGCCGTCATGAGCTCGGGGTGCGCCGCCTCGAGCTCCTGCAGGCGCCGGAACAGCCGGTCGTACTCGGCATCCGGCATCACCGGCGCATCGAGGACGTAGTACGCGTGGTTCGCGCGCTCGATCGCGGCGCGCAGGCTGCGCGCCTCGGTGGCTGGCGTCGACGAGGGCCTTGCGCCCGGCATCGCTACCCCACGGCGTACAGGCGCTGCGCGCGCGGCCCGCCTGGCTCGATGCCGGCGGCGCGCATCTCGTCGTACAGCTTGTCGAGCTCCGCGCCGATCGCGTCCAGCGCGGAGGCGTCCACCGTCCGGCCGTTGTCGTCGACGATGCGCGCGTTCAGGCGCGCAGCGAGCAGGTGCGCCGCGCTGAAGAGCGCCGCCAGCGAACCGCGGTCGCCGGGGGCCAGCGGCACATCGAGCGAGAGCGCGAGCCGGTCGGCCAGCAGCGAGGCGGCGGTCAGCGTCAGCAGCAGGCGGCCCTGGTCATCGCGCCGGTCCCAGAGACCCGGCCGTCGTGCGACGAAGCCCGCCTCCTGCGCCGCCGCCGTGAGCAGCGTGTTCTCGAAGGCTCCGCCCTGGGCCTCGAGTGTCAACGTGATCTGCACGTCGAATTGCGCGCACAACGCGTCGAGCTCGGCCGCCTGGGCCACCAGCTGGCCCATCTCCGGAGGGTCGAAGTCGGCGTCGATCGCGAGCGCGATCTGCTGCACCGCGGAGACGAAGCGCGAGGCCTCGATCTCGCTCAGCACCTCGCGCCGCGTCGCCATCTGCACCGACGCCAGCACTTCGGAGTAGAAACCGAACCGGTCCGGGGCGGTCCAGTGCTGTGCCTTCGGATCCCACACCGCGAGGTGGGTCGGCAAAGGCAGCGCGAGCCGGTCAAGCTGCGCCCGCGCTTCCAGCGCGGCCACGCCGTCGAATGCATGGCTGCAGCGCAGCTCCAGCACGAAGTCGAGCAGCGGGTCCTCCGACCAGCCATCCGCGTGCGGCGCTCCCGGCGGCGCCGACAGGTCGCCCGTCTCCTCGACTGCCGCCGCGTTCTCCAACGGCGCGCCCTCGCCTGCGGGCTCGCCGCCGAGACGCGGCTCGATGCGCGACGCAGCGCGCCGCACGGGCGCCTCGCCGAGCAGCGCATCGCCGACGCCAGCCCGCATCGACGCGTCGAGGCGCTTCAGCGTCCGCCGCTCCTGCCACTTGCCGTACAGGTACAACGCCACCAGCAACACCGCGCCGATGAGCAGCAGCACGAGGTGGAGTTGGTTCATCGGGCCCCTAGGCCGCCTCTGCCGTCAGCCGGACCGCGCTGTCGATGTCGACCGCGACGACGCGCGACACGCCCTGCTCCTGCATCGTCACGCCGATCAGCTGCTGCGCCATCTCCATCGCGATCTTGTTGTGCGTGATGAACAGGAACTGGGTGTTGCCGGTCATCGATTCGACCAGGCGACAGAAGCGGTCGGTGTTGGCATCGTCCAGCGGCGCGTCGACCTCGTCGAGCAGGCAGAACGGCGCGGGATTGAGCTTGAAGAGCGCGAACACGAGCGCGGTGGCGGTCAGCGCCTTCTCCCCACCCGAAAGCAGGTGGATGGTGCTGTTGCGCTTGCCGGGCGGCTGCGCCATCACCTGCACTCCGGCGTCGAGGATTTCCTCGCCGGTCATGATCAGGCGCGCCTCGCCGCCGCCGAACAGCTTGGGAAACAGCTGGCCGAACTGGGTGTTGACCTGATCGAACGTCTGCTGCAGCAGTTCGCGGGTCTCGCGATCGATCTTGCGGATCGCATCCTGCAGCGTGGTGATCGCCGCCGTCAGGTCGGCGGACTGCGCGTCGAGGAAGGCCTTGCGCTCGCGCGAACTCGTCAGCTCTTCGAGCGCGGCCAGGTTGACCGCGCCGAGCGCGGCGATCTCCTCCGCAAGCCGCGTGATCTCGGCCTGCAGCGCGTTGGCGCGCATCTGCGGCGTGAGCCGCGCTTCCAGCGCCGCCTCGTCCGCCCGCGCTTCCGCCAGTTGCAGCGCAAACTGCTCGGCCGCCAGCCGGGCGGCCTGTTCCTTGAGCTGCAGCTCGGTGAGCTTGTCGCGCCGGGGCTGGACCTCGCGTTCGAGCGTCATGCGCCGCTCGTCGGTCGACTTCAGCTGCTGCGCGAGTTCGTCCATCCGGCTGCGCGCCTCGCGCAACCCCTCTTCGGCCGTTGCACGCTGCGATAGCCAAGTGTCGAGTCCGGCACGGGCCGCGCTGTCGTCCAGCCGCGCCAGTTCCTCGCCGACCCCGGCGATGTCGACCTCGAGGCGTTGCGCCTCGGTCCCGGCGACCTCGGCGGCGTGCCGCACGTCGCGCTGCCGCTCCCGGCTCGATGTCAGGGCGAATTCCAGCTGCTGGCGCGCCGACTCGAGCGCGCGCTGCTCATCGCGCGCTGCCCGCAGAGCCTGGTCGGCCTGCTCGTACGCCACGCGGGCGCTTTCGACCTTTTCCTGCCGCGTCGCCAGCTCGGAGTCGAACTGTTCGAAGCGGGTGTCCGCCTCGCCCCGATGACTGCGCAGTTCGCGGTCATTCGCGTCGATCTCGGCCAGCTCGGCGTCGATCTGTCCGCTGCGATGCCTCACCCGGTCGATCAGCTCGCCCAGGCGCACTGTCTCGAGCTGCACGTGGTGGGACTGCGTGCGCAGGCGTTCCATCTCGCGACGCGCCGCTGCCTGGCTCTCCTGGGCCTGCCGCAGGGCGACCTCGGCGCGGGCCACGCCTCCCGTTGCCTCCTCGACGATCAGGCGCTGCGCGCGGATCTCCTTGTCGAGATTCTCGATCTCGAGCCGGCGTGCCAGCAGGCCGGCCTTGTCGTCGTCGGCGGCGAAGAAGCGCACGCCATGGCGCGACACCAGGTGGCCGGCCTTGATGACGAACTGGCCGCCCGGGGGCAACTGCTCGCGCGCGCCCAGCGCCGTGACCAGGTCGGGAGCTACGAAGACGTTCGCCAGCCAGTCCGCCAGCACCGCGGACAGCGCGGCATCGTGACCCCGCACCAGGTCGCTCAAGCGGCCGAAGCCCGGGATGTGACCGCCGTCGCGCGCGACCGCCGCGGCCGTCGAATAGAAGGCCACCCGTGCCGGCGGCGCGTTCGAGGCGAGTCCGGCGACCGTGTCGAGTCGGCCCACTTCCACGCTCTCGATGCGTTCGCGCAGCACGCACTCGAAGGCGGTCTCCCAGCCCGCTTCCACCGACAGCTTGCGGAACAGGCGCGGCAGTCCGTCGAGCCCCTGCCCGCGCAGCCATGGATCGAGCTTCTCGTTCGCCTCGACGTTCGCCTGGATCTGCTTCAGTGCCTGCAGCCGTGCCTCGAGGCGGGTCAGCGCCTCGGCCTGGCGGACCCGCGCATCGAGCTGCCGGCTGCGCTCGTCGGTGCTGCTCGCCACCTGCTGCTCGGCCCGCTGCTGCGACTCGGTTGCGGCGGCGAGTTCTCCCTCCATGCGCGCGAGCTGCGCCTTCAGGTCGGCCAGGCGGGCCTCGTCCGGGCTCCCGATCGACGTGCGCTCCTCCTTGAGCCGGTCGCGACGCTGCGCCAGGGCCGACAGCTGGCGGTCGAGGTTGCGCTGCTCGGACGCAGCCGCCTCGATCGCCTGCTCGGCCTGCGCGGCTTCCGCCCGCGCCGCGGTCATCGCCTCGCGCGCGTGCCCGTAGGTTTCCTCGAACTGCGGCAGGCGGCCTTCGTGCTCCGCGACGCGCCGGCGCGCCTCGGACAGCCTCAGTTCCGTGTCGGCGATCGCCTGCGTCAGCTCCTCGACACGCACCAGCAGTTCACCGCGCTCCTGCAGCCTGCGCTCGCGCGTCGCCTTCAGGGTCTCGCCCTGGGACACCAGGCGGTTGCGCCCGTCCACGATCATGCGGATCTCGGACTCCAGGCGCGATACCTCCGCGTTGACCTGGAACAGCTTGCCCTGCGCTTCGTGCACGGCGTCGCTCGAAGCGAAGTGGGCCGAACGCACTTCCTCGAGGGCCCGCTCCGCGCTGCGCAGCTCGGCGATGTGGCCCTCGAGTGCCGTCGTGCGCGATTCGATGTCGCGCGCCACCTTCTGGCGTTCGGCCTCCGCTTCGCGCCTGCGCATCAGCCACAGCAGCTGCTGCTGCTCGTCGTGCTGCGCCTGCAGTTCGCGGTACTTCTGCGCGACTTCCGCCTGCTGCTCGAGCTTGCCGATCTGGCCGTCGAGCTCGCGCAGGATGTCCTCGACGCGCGTCAGGTTGTCGCGGGTGTCGGCAAGCCGGTTCTCCGTCTCGCGCCGGCGTTCCTTGTACTTTGAGATGCCCGCGGCCTCTTCCAGGAAGATCCGCAGCTCCTCGGGGCGGGCCTCGACGATGCGGGAGATCATCCCCTGGCCGATGATCGCGTAGGCGCGCGGCCCCAGGCCCGTGCCGAGGAACATGTCCTGCACGTCGCGGCGCCGGACGTTCTGGTTGTTGATGTAGTAGCTCGACGTCCCGTCGCGCGTCAGCACGCGCTTGACCGAGATCTCCGAGTACTGGCCCCAGGCGCCACCGATGCGGCCCTCGTGGTTGTCGAACACCAGCTCGACGCTGGCCCGGCCGCCGGGCTTGCGGTTGACGGAGCCGTTGAAGATGACGTCCTGCATCGACTCGCCGCGCAGCTCGGCCGCCTTGCTCTCGCCGAGCACCCAGCGCACCGCGTCGATCACATTGGACTTGCCGCAGCCATTGGGGCCGACCACGCCGACCAGGCTGCCGGGTACATCGATCTGGGTCGGGTCAACGAATGACTTGAACCCGGCGAGCTTGATCTGCCGAAGACGCACGTGAGTGAGCGGGAAGCTGAACGGTTACGACGGCCCTGGGGAGCAAACTGCGCGACGAACAGCGCGTGGCATTGATCTCGTTGTCGCGCGATCCACAGGGAGTGATTGGGTGCGTTCGTATAATAGCAGCGCACCTTCACTCTCCCGGCCGCGTACTCTCGTTCCGGGGCCCCTGTTCATGCCATCCCGCCCCAGCCCGACGGTCGAGACGTTCCCGAATCCAGCGCCAGGTCGCGACTACCTGGTCCACATCGAAGTGCCGGAGTTCACGTGCCTGTGCCCGCTGACCGGGCAGCCTGACTTCGCGACGCTGGTGCTGGACTACGTCCCGGACCGGCGCAACGTCGAGCTGAAGAGCCTGAAGCTGTACACGTGGTCGTTCCGCGACCAGGGCGTCTTCCACGAAGCCGTGACCAACCGGATCCTCGACGATCTCGTGAAGGCGATTGCGCCGCGCTTCATGCGACTCACCGCGCGCTGGTACGTGCGCGGCGGCATCTTCACCACCGTCGTCGCCGAGCATCGCAAGAAGGGCTGGAAGCCCGCTCCGCACATCGAGCTGGCGCGCGCCGGCGTCGAGGGCGGCCCGACCCGCGGCTAGGCTCCGGTCCATGAACCCCGACCTGCAGCGCCTGCAGCCCTATCCGTTCGAGCGGCTGCGCCGCCTCTTCGCGGGCGTCACGCCACCGGCCGGCCTGCCGCCGATCAACCTGTCGATCGGCGAACCCAAGCACCCGACACCGGGCTTCATCCTGGACGCCCTCGCGCAGGCCCTGCCGGGCGTCGCCGCCTATCCGCTGACGGCGGGCCAGCCGGAGTTGCGGGAGGCAATTGCCGCTTGGGCCTGCCGTCGGTACCGCCTGAAGAACCTCGATCCGGCAACGCAGGTGCTGCCCGTCGCCGGCTCGCGCGAGGCGCTGTTCGCGTTCGCACAGACCGTGATCGACCGCAGCCGGGACCCCATCGTCGTCTCGCCGAATCCCTTCTACCAGATCTACGAGGGCGCGGCCCTGCTGGCAGGCGCCCGGCCGCTGTTCCTGCCAACGACCGCCGCCAACGGCTTCCGGATGGAGTTCGAGCGGCTGACACCGGCCGAGTGGGCGCGGGTGCAGCTGGTCTACGTGTGCACGCCCGGCAACCCGACCGGCCGCGTGATGACCCTCGACGAGTGGCGGCACCTGTTCGACCTGTCGGATCGCCACGGTTTCATCGTCGCCTCCGACGAGTGCTATTCGGAGATCTACTTCGACGAGGCGGCGCCGCCGCTCGGCGGGCTCCAGGCTGCCGCGCAACTCGGGCGCGAGCGCTTCGAGCGGCTGGTGATGTTCTCCAGCCTGTCCAAGCGCTCGAACGTGCCGGGCCTGCGATCCGGCTTCGTCGCCGGCGACGCCGACGTGCTGAAGCAGTTCCTGCTGTACCGCACGTACCACGGCACGGCCCTCGGCCCCGCCGTGCAGACCGCGAGCGTCGCCGCCTGGCGCGACGAGGCCCACGTGATCGAGAACCGGCGGCTATACGCGGCCAAGTTCGCACAGGCGACCCCGGTGGTGCAGCGCGCGCTGCGCTGCGAACGGCCCGACGCGGCGTTCTACCTCTGGGCGGCCACGCCGATCGACGACGCCGAATACGCCCGCCGCCTGTACGCCGAAAGGCACGTGACCGTGCTGCCTGGCAGCTATCTGTCGCGCGAAGTCGCGGGCGCCAACCCGGGCGCGGGGCATGTCCGGATCGCCCTGGTCGCGTCCCCTGCCGAAGTTGCCGAGGCCGCCGAGCGCATCGCATCCTTCAACGCCTGACCACAGCGAAGACACCATGAGCCTGGAATCCATCATCAGCGAAGCCTGGGAACACCGCGCCAGCCTGGGACCGGCGGCCGCGCCGCTGGACCTGCGTCAGGCAGTGAACGACGTGATCGACCGTCTTGACGCCGGCGACCTGCGCGTGGCCGAGAAGCGCGACGGCGAGTGGGTCGTGCACCAGTGGGTGAAGAAGGCGGTGCTGCTCTCCTTCCGCCTGAACGACAACGCGCCGATGGCCGCGGGCGGGTACGCGCAGTTCTTCGACAAGGTGCCGACCAAGTTCGCGGGCTGGGACGCCGCGAAGTTCGCGCGCGCCGGCGTGCGCGTCGTGCCGCCCGCCGTGGCGCGGCGCGGCAGCTTCATCGCGAGGAACGCCGTGCTGATGCCCTCCTACGTGAACATCGGCGCGTACGTCGACGAAGGAACCATGGTCGACACCTGGGCCACCGTGGGGTCGTGCGCGCAGATCGGCAGGAACGTGCACCTGTCGGGCGGTGTCGGCATCGGCGGTGTCCTGGAGCCGCTGCAGGCGAATCCGACGATCATCGAGGACAACTGCTTCATCGGGGCGCGGTCAGAGGTGGTCGAGGGGGTCATCGTCGGGGAGAACTCGGTGATCTCCATGGGCGTGTACATCGGCCAGAGCACCAAGATCTACGACCGCGCCACGGGCGAGGTGACCTACGGGCGGATTCCGGCCGGTTCCGTCGTCGTGTCGGGGAACCTGCCCTCGACGGATGGCAAGTACAGCCTCTACTGCGCCGTCATCGTCAAGAAGGTGGACGCCCAGACCCGCGCCAAGACGAGCATCAACGAACTGCTGCGCGCCTGAGGGACGGGTGCGGCCAGGCGCATAAGCGCTGGACGAAGGGCGGACACCGCCCTTTTCATCCGTTTGAAGGTATTCGCAAGCTCCGATTCCCGGCCTATCCTTTGACGCTGGAATCGAAAGGGACGCCGCACCATGTCGGGAACCCCGATGTCGCTGGACCGCCTGTTCAACCTGATGTCCGAGAAGAACGCCTCGGACCTGTTCCTGTCCGTCGGCTCTCCGATCACGATCAAGATCAACGGCGTCTGCGTGCCCATCAACCAGGAACGGCTCGCGCCGCAGTCGATCGTCTCGCTGCTGGCCGAACGCCTGACTGATGCGCACTTCCGGGAACTCGAGGACTCGCGCGAACTGAACATCGGCCTGCCGGTGCAGGGCGTCGGCAGCTTCCGCCTCAGCGCCTTCCTGCAGCGCGGCTCGATCTCGGCGGTGATCCGCTTCATTCCGCACGACATTCCGCGCCTCGACCAGCTGCACCTTCCGGAAGTGCTGAAGGACCTCGTGATGGAGCGCCGCGGACTGATCCTCGTGGTTGGCGCGGCCGGCTCGGGCAAGTCGACGACGATCGCGTCGATGCTCGACCATCGCAACGAGCTGGTCACCGGGCACGTCCTGACCTTCGAGGACCCGATCGAGTTCCTGTTCAGGAACAAGAAGTCCATCATCAACCAGCGCGAGATCGGGTCCGACGCGCGCACGCTGCAGGCGGCGCTGCGCAGCGCGATGCGCCAGGCCCCGGACGTGATCTTCATCGGCGAGATCCGCGACCGCGACACCATGAGCGCTGCCCTGGCGTACGCGATGTCCGGCCACCTCGTGGTCGCCACGCTGCACGCCACCAACAGTTCGCACGCGCTGAACCGGGTGATCAGCTTCTATCCGCCGGAGACCCGGCAGGCGCTGTTCCAGGACATGTCGGTCGCGATGAAGGCGATCGTGTCGCAGCGGCTCGTCCGCTCCAAGCGCGGCGGCCGCGTGCCGTCCGTCGAAGTGCTCGTCAACACGCGCCACATCGCCGACCTGATCGAGCGCGGCGACGTGCAGGCGATCAAGGAAGCGATGGAGCAGAGCCTCGCGCCGGAGAGCATCTCGTTCGAGCAGAGCCTGTATTCCCTGATCCAGGCCGACCAGATCACGCGCGAGGACGCGCTGTCGGCCGCGGACTCGCAGAACAACCTGCTCTGGTTCATCAACAACGCCGGCAAGCCGATGGCGCAGCTCGACCGCCAGCCGCGCAGGGACTCCAGCTCGGACGCCTCGTTCTCCGAGTTCACGCTGAACATCTGATTCCGCGAAGGCAGCCGATCGGCTGCCTTACAATCCGCGCGCTCATCCCCGGGCCCTTGCACGGCCCGTACTCCGGCCCGTGCCGATGACCGCGACGCTCGACCTCACACAGCAACTGATCCGCCGCCGCTCCGTGACGCCGGACGACGACGGCTGCCAGGCTCTGGTGAGCGAGCGGCTGGTTCCGTCCGGATTCCGCGCCGAGACGATCGTGTCCAAGGGCGTGACCAACCTCTGGCTGCGCCGCGGTTCCGATTCGCCGCTGTTCGTCTTCGCCGGCCATACCGACGTCGTGCCGACGGGCCCGCTCGACCAGTGGCAGTCGGATCCGTTCGTGCCGACGGTCCGGGACGGCGTCCTGTACGGGCGCGGCGCCTCCGACATGAAGAGCTCGGTCGCCGCCTTCGTCGTGGCGGCGGAGGAATTCGTGCGCTCCCAGCCGCGCCATCGCGGATCGATCGCGCTGCTGCTGACGTCTGACGAGGAAGGACCCGCCACCGACGGCACCGTCAAGGTGGTCGACGCGCTGCGCGCGCGCGGCGAGACGATCGACTTCTGCATCGTCGGAGAGCCGACGTCGGTGGACGCCCTTGGCGACACGATCAAGAACGGGCGCCGCGGCTCGCTGTCCGGCACCCTCACGGTGCGCGGCATCCAGGGCCACGTTGCGTATCCGCACCTCGCGCGAAATCCGGTGCACCAGTTGGCGCCCGCGCTCGCTGAACTCGCCATCGAGCGGTGGGACGACGGCGATGCCTTCTTCCCGGCAACGACGTTCCAGGTATCGAACGTGCGCGCGGGCACCGGCGCGTCCAACGTGATCCCGGGGACCTGCGTGGTGGACTTCAACCTTCGGTTTGCCCCCGTCTCGACCGTCGCGAGCCTGAAGGAGCGCATCGAAGCGACCCTGCAGCGCCACGACCTCGAGTACGAACTCGCCTGGACGGTCGGCGCGCAGCCGTTCAGCACGGCGCCGGGCGCACTGTCGGACGCGATTTCAGCGGCCATCCGGGCAGTGACCGGGCGCTCGACCGCGCTTTCGACCACCGGCGGCACGTCCGACGGCCGCTTCATCGCCACGATCTGCCGCCAGGTCGTCGAGTTCGGACCGACCAACGCCACGATCCACAAGATCGACGAAAGCATCGCGGTGGCCGACCTCGAGCCGCTGAAGGACGTCTATCGCGGTACGCTCGAACGATTGCTGGCGTGACCGAGGAGCCGACATGACCATCGACGCCCAGGCGAACCTGCGGACACTGCGTGACGTCCTGCGCTTCGCCGTCACGCGCTTCAACGAATCCGGCCTTTCCTATGGCCACGGGCAGGCGGACGCGTTCGAGGAAGCGGCCTTCATCGTGCTGCGGACCCTCAAGCTGCCGCTCGACCGGCTCGAGTTCTTCGCGGACGCGTACCTGACGCACGCGGAGATCAACTCGCTGCTGCAGACGATCGAGCGCAGGGTGAAGAAGCGCCTGCCGGCTGCCTACCTGCTCAACGAAGCGTGGCTGATGGGCTACAAGTTCTACGTCGACGAGAGCGTGATCATTCCCCGCTCCTTCATCGGCGAACTCCTGCGTGACGACCTTCAACCCTGGGTCGAGGACCGTACCGCGGTCGCCGACATCCTGGACCTGTGCACCGGGTCGGGTTGCCTGGCCGTCATGGCGGCCGACACGTTCCCGAACGCGAAGGTGGACGCGGTCGACATCTCGGACGCAGCGCTGAAGGTGGCACGCCGCAACGTCGACGACTACCACTTCGATGACCGGATCACGCTGCTCAAGTCGGATCTGTTCGAGGCGCTGCCGAGCAAGCGCTACGACGTCATCATCAGCAATCCACCCTATGTGACCGACGCGGCGATGGCGAAACTGCCGAAGGAGTACACGCACGAGCCGACGCTTGCGCTGGCCGGCGGCCCGGACGGCATGGCGGTGGTGAAGAACATCGTGCGGCAGGCGCGCGGGCACCTGAAACGAAACGGGTTGCTGTTCGTCGAGGTGGGCGACGGACGCGACGAAGTCGAGCGGGTGCTCGGCGATATCCCTCTGACGTGGCTCAGCACGAGCGCCGGCGACGACATGGTGTTCATGGCTCGCCAGGAAGAGCTCCCCTAGCCCGACCCTTCGCGGCGGCGCCGGTCGCACGCAGAAATCCCCGATGCTCAGGTTGATCGATGTCGCCATTGCCCGCGGCGCGCGCACGCTGTATCGCGGCGTATCGCTGATCGCCCCGCCGGGCGAGCGCATCGGGCTCGTGGGAGCAAACGGCAGTGGCAAGTCGTCGCTGTTCGCCGCCATCCTGGGCGAGCTGGCGGTCGACGCCGGCGAACTGGAGGCGCCGCCGCACGAACGGATCGCGCATGTCGCGCAGGACATCGAGGGCGCCGACGTCACCGCGCTCGACTACGTCCTGGCAGGCCACGCGCCGCTCGCCGCGGCGCGCTCCGAACTGACCCAGGCCGAGCGGCAGCACGACGACCTGCAGCTCGCGCACGCCCTGGCTGCGCTGGCGGAACTGAACGAAGGCGCGATCACCGCGGAGGCGCGTTCCGTGATGCACGGCCTGGGCTTCGCCGAATCCGACGCGATCCGGCCGGTTGCCTCCTTCTCCGGCGGGTGGCGCAACCGCCTGGCGCTGGCGCGCGCGCTGCTGCGGCCGGCCGACCTGCTGCTGCTGGACGAGCCGACCAACCACCTCGACCTGGACTCGGTCGTCTGGCTCGAGGCGTGGCTGAAGCGCCAGCCGGCGACGGTCCTCGTGATCTCGCACGATCGCGAGTTCCTCGACCGCATCGCGCAGACCATCTGGCACGTCGGGGACGGCACGATCCGTCGCTACGCTGGCAACTACAGCGCGTTCGAGACCGCGTACTTCGAGCAGTTGCGCCAGCAGGACGCCGCGGCGCGGCAGTACGAGCGGACGGCGGCGCACCTGCAGAAGTTCGTCGACCGCTTCCGGGCCCAGGCCACCAAGGCGCGCCAGGCCCAGAGCCGCCTGAAGATGCTGGAGCGGCTGACCGCCATCGAGCCGGCGCGCGCGAAACGGGAGTGGCGGTTCGAGTTCCAGGAACCCGTGAAGCTGCCGGAGCGGCTGCTCGACGCCGATGGCCTCGCTCTGGGCTATGGCGACCGGCAGGTCCTGTCCGGGGTGCGGTTCGCCGTGCGCTCCGGCGACCGCATCGGCATCCTCGGCGTGAACGGCGCCGGCAAGTCGACGCTGGTCAAGGCGATCTCGGGCGACCTCGTGCCGCAGGCGGGCGAGCTGCTGCGCGGCCAGGGCCTCGCGATCGGTTACTTCGCCCAGCACCAGCTCGATCAGCTGCGCACGGACGAAACGCCGCTGATGCACCTGCGACGGCTCGCGCCCGAGGCGCGCGAGCAGGAGCTGCGCGACTTCCTCGGCACCTACCGGTTCTCGGGCGAGATGGCGACCTCGCTGATCGGACCGATGTCCGGCGGCGAGAAGGCGCGCTGCGCGCTCGCGCTGATCGCCTGGAAGCGGCCGAACGTGCTGGTGCTCGACGAGCCGACCAACCACCTAGACATGGAAACCCGCGAGGCGCTGACGGTGGCCCTGTCGTCCTACGAAGGCGCGCTGATCCTCGTGTCGCACGACCGCCATCTTCTGCGCGCGACCGTGAACCAGCTCTGGCTGGTGCATGACGGACGGGTGGGGCCGTTCGACGGCGACCTCGACGACTACACCGCCCTGGTGCTCGCCAGCCGCCGGGAGCGCGCGGATACCGACGAGCGCACGAGCAAGCCGCGACGCGAGCAGCGCCAGCAGGAAGCCGCGGAGCGCCAGCGGCTTGCCTCGGCGCGCAGGCCGCTGCAGAACAAGCTGCAGAAGCTCGAGGCGGAACTCGCCGGGGTCACCGACGAACTGCGCGAACTCGATGCGCGCCTCGCGGACCCGGCCTTCTATCACGCCGGCGCCGACGACGAAGTCGCGTCCCTGCTCAAGCGCCGTGGCGAACTCGCGCAGCAGGTCGACGCGCTCGAGTCCCGCTGGCTGAAGCTGCAGGAAGAACTCGAGGCATTGACATGAGCGCGGACGGCCATCGTTCCGGTGCAATCCTCGCGGAGCGCGCGGCGCGGAGGGCCGTCCGGTGAGCGCGCCGCTGGCCGGCCTGCTGGTGCTCGACCTGACGCGGCTGTTGCCCGGACCGGCCGCGACCATGCATCTGGCCGACCTTGGGGCCGACGTGATCAAGGTGGAAGACACCGGCGAAGGCGACTACATGCGCGACTTCCCTCCGACCGTGCGCAACGCCGCCGGCCGCGCGGTGCATCCGGCTTACGAAGCCACGAACCGAGGCAAACGTTCGATCGCGATCGACCTCAAGAGTCCGCAGGGTCGCGAAGTGCTGCTGCGGCTGGCGCGACGCGCGGATGCGCTGATCGAGGGCTTCCGCCCAGGCGTGCTCGACCGCCTCGGCCTCGGCTGGGAAACGCTGCACGCCGAGAATCCGAAGCTGGTGGTGTGCTCCCTTTCGGGCTACGGGCAGACGGGGCCACTCGCGCAGCGCGCCGGCCATGACATCAATTACATCGCCATGACCGGCGTGCTCGACCAGAACCGCGCCCACGGCGAGCCCGCCATCCCCAACCTGCAGATGGGCGACCTGCTTGGCGGAACCCTGTCGGCGCTGGGCATGGTGCTCGCCGCGCTGCTGTCCGCGCAGCGGTCCGGCCAGGGCCGCTATCTCGACATCGCGATGACCGACGGCCTGCTCGCGCACCACTTCTTTCCGGTCTCGGAACTCGACGCCGGCGGCACGCCGCGGGCCGAGCAATCGCTGCTGACCGGAGGCGTGGCCTGCTATCGCGTCTACCGCACCGCCGACGATCGCCACCTCGCCGTCGGCGCGCTGGAGCACAAGTTCTGGAAGGCCTTCTGCGGGGCCGCCGCGCTCCCGGAACTCGTCGAACGCCATTGGGCGTACGGCGAAGCGCCGGGCTCCGACGCAGCACGGGCGACGATCGCCCGCGTGGCGCGCCGCGTCGGCGAGAAAGGCCTGGCCGAATGGCTGGCAGTGTTCGATGGGGTCGACTGCTGTGTCACGCCGGTGCTGACCCCGGCGGAGGCGCTGGAGCACCCGCATCACCGGGCGCGCGGCCTGGTCGTGCGGAAGGGCGACGTCACCGAGATCGCGCCGCTCGCGCAACTCGGCGGCCACGGATGGATGCCGGCACCGGCACCGGCGCAGGGCGAACAGACGCGCGCCGTGCTGGCCGAGCTCGGGTACGCGACCGGCGACATCGACGCCCTTGTCGCAACCAGCGTCGTGAAGGCTCGCTGATGCACGTCGAACGCCGCCGCATCCTGCTGATGCGCCATGGCGCGGTCGAGTACTTCGACGAGCACGGCCGCCCCTACCCGCCCGACGACGTGCCGTTGACCGCGCGAGGAGTCGAGCAGGCGCGTGCGATGGGCACGGCGATCGCCGCCTCGGGCGTGCGCATCGATCGCGCGATCACCAGCGGACTCGTGCGCACGCGGACCACCGCGGAGCACGTGCTGCGAGCCGCGGCGGCGGCGCCGCCCGTCGAACACCGCGCCGAACTGCAGGAGATCCGCGGCGGGCCGCTGGCGAGCATTCCGGACGCCGAACTGCGCTCGGCCTTCATCGGCGCCTTCGAGGGACCGGTGCCGCGGGAAACGCGTTTCCTGAACGGCGAGACGATCGGCGAATTGCTCGACCGCACGCTGCCGGCGATCCAGCGACTGCTCGCCGAAGACGACTGGGACACGGTGCTCGTCGTGCTGCACGGCGGCGTCAACCGCGGCATCCTTTCGTGGTTCCTGACGGGCCAGCCCGTGTTCCTCGGCGGCCTGGCACAGGACCCGGGCTGCCTCAACGTGATCGACGTCGGCCCGAGCGTGGCGACCAGCATCGTGCGCGTCGTCAACTTCTGCGCGCTCGACACGCTGCAGACCGCGTCGCGCCTGTCCACAATGGAGCACCTGCTGGGCCAGTACATGAAGCTGCGCTCGTCGCGCGGCGCCGGAGGCAACGAATGAGTCAGCTTGGCGAAGTGACGGCGCGGCATCGGTTCGACGTCGAGCGGCTCGCGGCGCACCTCGAGCAGCACCTGCCCGAGTTCCGCGGGCCGCTGTCGGTGCAGCAGTTCCAGGGCGGCCAGTCGAACCCGACCTACCTGCTGACCACGCCGACCGCACGCTACGTGATGCGCAGCAAGCCCGGACCGTCAGCCAAGCTGCTGCCGTCCGCGCACGCGGTCGAGCGGGAATTCCACGTGATGCGCGCGCTCGCGTCGCAGGGCATCCCGGTGCCATGGACCCTGCTGCTGGTGGAAGACGAGAGCGTGATCGGACGCGCGTTCTACCTGATGGAGCACGTCGAGGGCCGCATCTTCTGGGAGCAGTCGCTGCCGGGCCTGTCGGCGGCCGAGCGCTCGTCGATCTACGACGAGATGAACCGCGTGATCGCGCGCCTGCACACCGTCGACATCGAGCGTGCCGGCCTCGCCGACTACGGCAAGACCGGAAACTACTTCGAGCGGCAGATCGGGCGCTGGAGCAGGCAGTACCGGGCCTCCGAAACGCAGCGCATCGAAGCGATGGACAGGCTCATCGACTGGCTGCCGCAGCACATCCCGCCGGGCGACGAGACGACCGTGGTGCACGGCGACTACCGGATGGACAACCTCGTGTTCCATCCCACCGAGGCCCGCATCATCGCCGTACTCGACTGGGAACTGTCGACGCTCGGGCATCCGCTCGCGGACTTCTCGTACCACTGCATGAGCTGGCACATCGCCCCGGGCGCCTTCCGCGGCATCGCAGGACTGGACCACGCCGCGCTCGGCATTCCCAGCGAGGCCGACTACATCCGAAGCTACGCCGAGCGGACCGGCCGCGGCCCGATCGAGCACTGGAACTTCTATCTCGCCTACAACCTGTTCCGGATCGCCGCCATCCTGCAGGGCGTGTACAAGAGAGCGACCGAGGGCATAGCGTCGTCCGACAATGCGCTGAAGTCCGGCGACAACGCGCGCGCGCTGGCCGAACTCGGATGGCAGTATGCAGAACGCACCTGAGGCCGCCGTGGATTCCCTCGACACCTGCCCCAACCCCAGCGCGATCGTCCGCCACCTCGACGAATACGTGATCGGCCAGGACGCCGCCAAGCGGACGCTCGCCGTCGCGGTCTACGCCCACTACCGCAAGCTCGCGCTCGCGCGCGAGGACGGCCTGGAGATCACCAAGAGCAACGTGCTGCTCGTCGGGCCGACCGGCACCGGCAAGACGCTCCTGTGCGAGTCGCTGGCGCGCCTGCTGTCGGTGCCGTTCGTGACGGCGGACGCAACCTCGCTCGCGCAATCACGCTACGTGAATGACGAGATCCAGGCCATCCTGGAGCGCCTGCACGACAAGGCCGCCGGAGACGTCGAGCGCACCCAACGCGGGATCGTCTTCATCGACGAGGTCGACAAGCTGAAGTCCGCGTCGCTTTCCGCCGACCACGGGACCTCGGGCGAGAGCGTGCAGCACGCGTTGCTGAAGATCATGGAAGGCGCGCCGGTGCGGCTGTCCGGGGGCCAGTACCTCGACACCTCGCACGTGCTCTTCATCTGTGGCGGCGCGTTCGTGGGCCTGGAGGAGATCATGTCCGCCAGCCACGGGTTCGGCTTCGTCGCCACCTCGGCGGCGGACGACCGGCGCATCCTCGAAAGCCTGAACGAACGCGTGAAGCCGGACGACCTCGTGAAGTTCGGGCTGATTCCCGAGTTCACCGGACGCCTGGCCATCGTCGCGCGCCTGCGCGACCTCTCGCGCGACATGCTGGTGCGGATCATGACGGAGCCGCGCAACTGCATCTACCGCCAGTTCCGGGCCATCCTCAAGGCGCACCACGTCGACCTGGTGGTGGAGCCGCGCGTGTTCGAGGAGATCGCCGACCTGGCGCTCGAATACAAGTCAGGGGCCCGCAGCCTGCGGGGGCTGTTCGAGGAACTGCTCGCGCCCGTGCTGTTCGCCGTCCCCGACCACCCCGAAGTGCGGCGCGTCGAGCTCGCGTCGATCTTCAGCGAACCGCGCTACTTCCGCGCGAACGCCTGACGCGCATCACTTCGGCTGCGCCTTGCGCATCTGCTCGAGCCAGGCCGTCCAGTCGATCGGGCCGGACTCGAAGCTCTTCTTCAGGTTTCCGAGCACGTTGCCCCAGGCGCGGTCGAAGTAGCCGTAGGCCTTGTCCCATTCGCCGCCGTCACCCCAGCCGCTGTGGTGCAGGGTCACGCGGGTTTCCTTCTCGCCGATCGGCTGGATGCGGACGACGACGAAGGTACGCTGCTGACGCGCCTCGGGAAGGCTGGGCGGCGCGTTCCACGTGAAAGACAGCATGCGCGGCGGCTGCAGCGCCAGGAAGCGCATCCCGTCCGCGCCCTTCAACCCCGGTTCTGCCAGAGGATTGATGTAGATCTCGAACGCCCCGTCGACCCGCGCGTCGATGTTCGCGTCCGGCGCGAAGAAGCTCGTGATTCCTGCGCGCGTCGTCCACGCGTTCCACACCTGTTGCGGAGTCGCCGCGACCACGATCTCCTTGTCGATCGCGCGCTCGGCGGCAACCACCGCCGGGCCCGGCACGGCGAACGCGAACACGGTCAGCGCGACACGCATCAGAGTGCAGACCATGCGGATCCTCACTTGGATGGAACGACGACCAGCTTGCCCACGGCGGTGCGGTCCAGCAGCGAACGCAACGCCAGCGGGACGTCGTGCAGGGAGAAGGTCTTCGAGACGTGCGGCCGCAGCTTGCCGGCGGCCAGCCAGCCGAAGAGTTCGGCCAGCATCGCGCCGTTGGCCTTCGGCTCCCGCTTCGCGAATTCGCCCCAGAACACGCCGACCGCCGAGGCCCCCTTGATCAGCAGGAGATTCGCCGGGATCCGCGGGATCTCGCCCTGCGCGAACCCGATCACCAGCAGGCGGCCGCGCCACGCCAGCGAGCGAATCGCGGCTTCGGTCAGCGGCCCGCCCACGGGGTCGTACACCATGTCGACGCCCTTGCCGTCGGTGGCTGCCTTCACGGCTTCCCGCAGGTCCTGCTTCGCGTAGTCGACCAGCACGTCAGCACCGTGCTCGCGCGCGGCCTGCAGTTTTTCCTCGCTCGAGGCCGCGGCGATGACGCGCGCCCCCGCGATCTTGCCGAGTTCCACCGCCGCCAGCCCCACGCCGCCGCCGGCACCCAGCACCAGCAGAGTCTCGCCGCCCTTCAGCGCGCCGCGGTCGAACAGCGCATGGTGCGACGTCGCGTAGGTCAGCGTGAAGGCGGCCGCCACCTCGTCGCTGACACCGGACGGAATCGGCGCGACGAGGGCGGCCGGCGCACACGCGAATTCGGCGAACCCGCCGAGGCCGACGAACGCGATCACCCGGTCGCCGGCCTTCACGTGCCGCACGCCCTCGCCCACGGCGTCCACGGTGCCCGCGACTTCGGTCCCGGGCGTGAACGGCAACGGCGGCTGGATCTGGTACTTCTTCTGCACGATGAGCGCGTCCGGGAAGTTGACTCCGGCGGCCGCGACCCGCACGCGGACTTCCCCGGCCTTCGGCTCCGGCGCCGCGACTTCCGCCACCACGAGCTTCTCGGGCGGGCCCCACTCCACGCACAGCACTGCTTTCATGTCGCCCTGCCTTTCTCACTGCCGAGCAATCGGTGCCTCCTCGCTGCACTGTAACGCGCGTCGCCGCGGGCTCCAAGATCGCTGCGCTATCCTCCTCGGAGGAGGAACCACGATGCACTTCGATTACAGCCCCAGGGTCCAGGACCTGCGCGCCCGCGTCGACGGGTTCATGCAGGAACACGTCTATCCGAACGAGCGTCGCTTCTACACCGAGATCGAGGAGAACACGCGCAGCGGCGTGCGCTGGACGCCGACGCGCATCGTCGAGGAACTGAAGGTCAAGGCGAAGTCCGCCGGCCTGTGGAACCTGTTCCTCCCCGATTCTCCGCGCGGCGCGGGCCTGAAGAACATCGAGTACGCGCCGCTCGCCGAGATCATGGGCCGCGTGCCTTGGGCGAGCGAGGTCTTCAACTGCAGCGCGCCCGACACCGGCAACATGGAAACGATCGAACGCTATGGCACCCCGGAGCAGAAGGAGCAGTGGCTGGAACCGCTGCTTGCCGGCGACATTCGCTCGGGGTTCGCGATGACGGAGCCGGCGGTCGCTTCGTCCGATGCCACCAACATCCAGACCGAGATCCGCCGCGACGGCGACGACTACGTGATCAACGGCCGCAAGTGGTGGACGTCGGGCGCGGGCGATCCGCGCTGCAGGCTCTACATCGTGATGGGCAAGACCGACCCGGACGCGCCGAAGCACCAGCAGCAGTCGATGATCCTGGTGCCATCGGGCACCCAGGGCATGAAGGTGCTGCGCCCGCTGGGCGTGTTCGGATACGACGACGCGCCGCACGGCCACATGGAAACCGACTTCGTGAACGTGCGGGTGCCGGCGTCCAACATCCTGCTCGGCGAGGGCCGCGGCTTCGAGATAGCGCAGGGCCGCCTCGGACCGGGCCGGATCCATCACTGCATGCGCTGCCTGGGACTGGCCGAGCGCGCGCTGGAACTCATGTGCAAGCGACTCGCCAGCCGCGTCGCGTTCGGCGGGCCGATCGCCCGGCAGACCGTGTGGCAGGAACGCATCGCCGAGGCGCGCTGCCTGATCGACCAGGCGCGCCTGCTGACGCTGAAGGCGGCGTACATGATGGACACCGTCGGCAACAAGGCTGCGAAGGCCGAGATCGCCATGATCAAGGTCGTCGCACCCAACGTGGCATGCACCGTGCTCGACTGGTCGATCCAGGCACACGGCGGTGCCGGCGTCAGCGACGACTTCCCGCTGGCCTACGCCTATGCACTGGCCCGCACGCTGCGCCTCGCCGACGGTCCCGACGAAGTGCACCGCAACGCGATCGCGAAAGTCGAGATCGCGAAGCACGTCACGCTACCGCCCCGCACCGGGAGCACGCCATGATCGATCTCTACAGCTGGGCAACCCCGAACGGCCACAAGGTCCACATCATGCTCGAGGAGTGCGCCCTGCCGTACCGGGTGCACGCGGTCGACATCGGGGCCGGCGACCAGTTCAAGCCCGACTTCCTGAAGATCAGCCCGAACAACAAGATCCCGGCGATCGTCGACAGCGACGGTCCGGACGGCAAGCCGATTTCGCTGTTCGAGTCCGGCGCGATCCTGATCTACCTGGCGGCCAAGACGGGGCGCTTGCTCCCTGCGGACGTGCGCGGCAAGTACCTCGCACTGCAGTGGCTGATGTTCCAGATGGGCGGGCTCGGCCCCATGCTCGGCCAGGCTCACCACTTCCGCCTCTATGCGCCGGAGAAGATCGAATACGCGTTCAACCGCTACACCAACGAGGCGAAGCGCCTGTACGGCGTGATGGACCGGCGG
The DNA here is from genome assembly GCA_029883565.1 of Burkholderiaceae bacterium. Lineage (GTDB taxonomy): Bacteria > Pseudomonadota > Gammaproteobacteria > Burkholderiales > Burkholderiaceae_F > JAOUJD01. Next base: position 1,014 of record JAOUJD010000002.1, on the reverse strand, counting down.
CTCGGGGACGCGGAGTACTTCGCCGGCGAGTATTCGATCGCCGACATCGCGATGTTCCCGTGGACGCGCTCGCACGCGAACCAGGGCGTCGACCTCGCCGACTATCCGAACGTCAAGCGCTGGTACGAGGCGATCGATGCGCGACCGGCCGTGCAGCTCGGCGTGAAGGTCCTCGCGGACCGCCGCAAGCCGCTGACCGGCGACAAGGAAAAGGCGGTGCTGTTCGGCGCGACGCAGTACGAGAAGAGGTAGCCGGCCAGCGCTGCTACTGCAGCGTGTTCTTCAGCGCATCGGCGAGCGGCAGGGGCATCACCTCGATGCCCTCGTCTTCCAGCGCCGCCGCCTCTTCCTTCGAGGCGACGCCGCGGATCGACCGCCTGGGCGCCTCCTCGTAGTGGATGCGGCGCGCTTCCTCGGGGAACTGCTCGCCGACATCCTCGGTGTTCGCGATGATGTGCCTGGCCATCTGCGCCAGCATCGCGCGCATCGCCGCCTCGTTCGGCATGGCGACCGGTTCCTTCGCCGGTTCCTTCCCGGCCGCGGCCGGCTCCTGCGCGCCGCTGATGTTCAGGTGCGGCGCCGAAAGGAGCTTCCTGACGTCATGGCTGCCGCACACCGGGCACGCGACGAGATCGGCCGCGATCTGGCGGTCGAATTCCTCGTGCGACGCGAACCAGCCCTCGAACGTGTGTTCGAGTTCGCAGGAAAGGTTGAAGACTTTCATCATGTCGGTTGGTGCCGCGGGCCGGGATCGAACCGGCATGCTCGCTTTCGCTTGCGGCGGATTTTAAGTCCGCTGTGTCTACCAGTTTCACCACCGCGGCGGTGATCCACAGCGTATCAGTTCGAATTAGCGGCCGTTCATCGGCGCACCGCGACGGACGGTCCGGGAGACGGCCGAGGAAAATCTGGAGGCGGGGGTCGGAATCGAACCGGCGTACACGGATTTGCAGTCCGCTGCATGGCCACTCTGCCACCCCGCCGCCGTGGCGACGCACCCTCAGAACTCCGAGT